>NZ_JBMPGU010000005.1:0-288776 GCF_049323015.1 Thalassococcus sp. BH17M4-6 | reverse complement strand
GACAGAGGAACTGAAGGAATTGGGCCTTGAAGTCGGGCACCGCCGTATCGGCAGGCTAATGAGCGAGAATGGCATTGAGGTGAAGCGGAACAGGAAGTTCAAGGCGACGACGGACAGCAACCATGCCTTCAACATCGCGCCCAATCTGTTGAACCGGGACTTCCACGCAGATGCGCCCAATCAGAAATGGGCGGGCGACATCAGCTATGTGTGGACCCGCGAAGGCTGGCTCTATCTGGCTGTCATCCTTGACCTGCATTCCCGGCGCGTCATTGGCTGGGCTGTCAGCAATCGAATGAAACGCGATCTGGCGATCCGGGCACTGAACATGGCGATTGCGCTGCGACGGCCACCGAAGGGCTGCATTCACCATACCGATCGCGGCAGCCAATACTGCTCTCACGACTACCAGAAAATCCTGCGCCAGCATGGGTTCCAGGCATCAATGAGTGGCACTGGAAATTGCTACGACAACGCAGCGGTGGAAACCTTCTTCAAAACGATCAAGGCTGAGTTGCTGTGGCAACGCTCCTGGCGCACACGTCGCGACGCCGAGATCTCCATCTTTGAATACATCAATGGCTTCTACAATCCGCGACGGAGGCATTCAGCACTCGGCTGGAAAAGCCCTTTGGCCTTCAAAGCAAAGGCTGCATAAGTGAGCAATCGGAGCGGCACGAAAGCGTGACAGGTCCAGTAATTGCTTGTCCCCATATCGGACTCCTCGCCTCAAAGTTAGGCGGCGAAGCGTCTACAAATCTAGGCGCACCTCATATTTCGTAAGGGTGTACCCAAAAAGCGCCTAAATCCTTCATGCTGCGCCTATAAGGGGCTCCGGCCGCGGCCTGTTATCGGGGCGGCCGGATTTCCGATGCAGCAGGACGTCAGTCGGGTGCTTCGACCAGGATTTTCACATGAGACTTTTCCGCCGCAAGCGCTTCGAAGCCTTCAGCGACGATCTCGTCCAAAGGGATCCGCTTGGTTACCAGTTGATCGGCGCTGAAGTATCCTTGCGTCATAAGCGCCATGACCGCCGGGTAGACATTGCGATAGGCGATGGTGCCCTTCAACTGCCTCTCCTTGAGTACGACAGTGTTGGGCTGGAAGGACGCCTCCTGTTCCCAGATCGACACGACAAGAACCTGGCCTTCGTGGCGGGTGGCGTCGATGCATTGCGGCAGAACCTGAGGCACCCCGGTTACCTCGAAAGCAACGTGAACCCCACCCGTCGCCTCTCGAACCTCCACGACAGCGTCCATCGCGGTTGGATCGATCGCCGATGTCGCACCGAGATCAAGCGCCTTTTGCCGCCGCACCTCGGACGGCTCCACAACGTGAATCTCTGACGCGCCTGCAACGCGCAGCGACTCCACAACCAGAAGTCCGATTGGACCCGCGCCGAAGACCGCGGCCTTATCGCCCGCCTTGATCTTTGAAAGGCGCACGGCGTGCAGGGCGACGGCAGCAGGCTCGACGAGCGCACCTTGTTCCATGGAAAGCGCTTGGGGCATCTTGTGCACCATGCGGGCGGGGACAACGCTGTAGGTGGCAAAACCACCGTGCCCGCCGGATAGGCCGACAAAACCGAGGCTGTCGCAAAGGTTGTATTTACCTTCCAGGCAAGCGGCGCACTCCCCGCAGGCAAAGATCGGTTCGATGGCGACGCGGTCGCCCACCGCAAGGTCGGTCACGCCGTCGCCCAACTCCGCCACGGTACCGCAATATTCGTGTCCCATGGTGATCGGCGCCTTGTCGTGGCTCAGGGGGTGGTCTTCATCCACGGGCACAAATATCGGCCCGGCGAGGTATTCGTGCAGGTCGCTACCGCAGATTCCGGTCCAAGCGACCTTTACCTTCACCTCGCCCTTGCCGGGTTTTGGTTCCGGTATGTCTTCGACGCGAATATCCTTCACGCCATGCCAACGTGCTGCTTTCATTTCTTTTCTCCAATGTCAGTAAGGGGTGCGCCCGGCGGGAGGAACGGCCGGGCGCTTGGGCGCGCCATCTTTGGCGCGGCCAGGTCACATCACGACAGGTGATGCACCTCTTGCAGGCCGTAGACGGGGGTGTCGAGCCCCTCCATCCGCGCCTTCAATTGCAACGCAAGGTACAAGGAGTAATGGCGAGACTGGTGCAGATTGCCGCCATGGAACCAAAGGTTGTCCTGCTGGGTCGGCTTCCACATGTTGCGCTGCTCGCCTTCCCAGGGGCCGGGGTCCTTGGTGGTGTCGGAGCCGAGCCCCCAAACCTTGCCAACCTTGTCTGCAACGTCCTGGCTGATCAGGTCTGCGGCCCAGCCGTTCATCGAGCCATATCCTGTCGCCATGACCACCAGGTCGGCGTCCAGATGCGTGCCATCCGACAGCACGACACCGGTCGCGTCAAAGCGTTCCACCTGACCTTTCACCAGCTTTACGTCGCCATCGATGATCAACTGGCTGGCGCCCACATCGATGTAGTATCCCGAGCCGCGGCGCAGGTATTTCATGAACAGGCCGGACCCGTCGTCGCCCCAATCGAGATCAAACCCGGCCCTCTCAAGCCCGGCATAGAACTCGGCATCCCGCTCGCGCATCTGGTCATAGAGCGGGATCTGGAATTCATGCATGATCCGGTATGGCAGGGAGGCAAAGATCATGTCGGCCTTCTCGGTCGTCACGCCGTTGGCCACTGCCTCCTCGGAATAGAGCGCGCCAAGGCCGATATCCATCAAGGTATCGGACCGTACGATATGAGTAGACGAACGTTGGACCATCGTCACATCGGCATCTGCCTCCCAGAGCGCGGCACAGATGTCGTGCGCCGAGTTGTTCGAACCGACGACGACCACTTTCTTGCCACTCCAGGCATCCGGGCCTTCGTGCTGGGAGCTGTGCTGGATCGTACCCTTGAAATCGTCCATGCCCGGGAACTCTGGCATGTTCGGTTTGCCCGACATCCCCGTGGCCAGCACCAACTGGGTCGGTCGCAGGTTGACCTCTTCGCCGTCGCGGTTGACCTTCACGGTCCAGGTGCCGGCGTCCTCGTCATACTGCGCACTCTGTACTTCGGAGCGGGTCCAGTAGTTGATCTCCATGACCTTGGTGTACATTTCCAGCCAGTCACCGACCTTGTCCTTGGGCGTGAAGACCGGCCAGTTGTCGGGGAACTTGATGTAAGGCAGGTGATCGTACCAGATCGGGTCATGCAGGCAGAGTGACTTGTAACGCGACCGCCACTGATCGCCGGGCCGGTCGTGCTTGTCCAGAACGATGGTCGGGACGCCGAGCTGGCGCAGGCGTGCGCCAAGGGCGATGCCGCCCTGCCCACCACCGACAATCACGGTATATGGCTGCTCGGACTGTCCAAGCTCGGCGGCTTCGGCTTCGCGCTTTTCCTTCCACGACTTCCTGTTTTTTGCGGCGCCGTGTTCTGCGCCCATGGGTCGGCGCTTGCCGCTGTTTTCCTCGAAGCCCTTCAATTCCTGCAGCGCGGTCAGCAGCGTCCAGATCCGCCCATCCTTCAGGCGCATCAGGCCCCAGCCGCGGCCCGTGGCGGTTTCAAACGTGATCCATGCGGTAACGACGCCACCATCCTCGCCGGGCGCTTCGTCGTGCTGAAGAGCGAAAGCGTGTGGCTTGGTATGTTTCAATTGCGCCGCCAGCATGTCCTGCACTCCAGACGGCCCCTCTACCGTCTTGAGGTTCCAGGTCACGGCGACCAGGTCGCGCCAGTAACTGTCAGTGGCAAACAGAGCGCTTGCTGCCTGCGCGTCGCCTTCCTCCATGGCGGCGTTCAGGTTGTCGAGCACCTCTTGCACCTGTGCGGTGACTGTCGAATCGAGCATTGCGGTTCCTCCTCATCAGCAATGTGATGAGGGCAGAGTGGTGAATGGACGTGCGGCCAATCCACGGGAATCCGGCAAATGTCGCCCTATATGTGATTGCGGCGCTCCGGAATGTTGCACACGCAACGTCGCGCAACAGATCAGTCGGGCGCGCGCAACCCCTCTCTGCGGATGCGGCGTAGAACCGTCGACCGGTTCACACCCAACCGACGTGCGGCACGGGCCATGTTCCAGTTGCAGGCGTCCAGAACCGCCTCCAGATCCTGCTCGTGCGCGCGAGACTGCGTCGCGGGAGGTAGATCCGGCAGGTCGATCACGGTTGTTTCCGCCATTGCACAGGCGACATCCAGCACATTGCCAAGTTCGCGCAGGTTGCCTGGCCAGTTGCGCGCAGTCAGTTCGGCCCGCGCCGAAGGTGTCAGGCGCATTTCACCTCCGCGGCGACGCCGAAGCAGGCGGTCGATCAACCAGCCAAGGTCCTGCCTTTCGCGCAGGGGCGGCAATTCCAGCGCGGAGCCGGACAGGCGGAAATAAAGCGCAGATGGCATGATCTTTTGCGCCATCAGGTCCGACGGCGCGTATGTGGTCGTTGAGATCGGGCGTACATCCGGGTTCGCATCCAAAAGGCCCGCGAGAACCCGTGCGGTGTCCGGCTGCAAATCCTCGATTCGGCGCAGCAGCAACGTGCCGGGCCCCGACTGTCCGGCAAGCGCGTCACGCATCTCTTCGGGGTGCGTTCCGGCACAATCGATGGCAACGAAACGACCGCGGCGGGATGCCATGTGAATGGCGCGGGCCAGCTTGGTCTTGCCGCTGCCGCTTTCGCCGCAGATGAGCAACGGCACATGCGTCGGCGCGAGCCGGTCCGCCTGCGTCAGGAGCCGGATCAAGGTCGGGTCGCTTCCAGCAAGGGTGGCATGGAACCCGCTTAGGGCACGTTTTTCCGAGGCCTCCGCCCCCATGTGGGCCCTGCGTGGGGCCTGAGGGGCAATAGCATGGCCGAACACGGCGCCTCCGTCTCCCAAAGCCACGACCCTTTCTTCGGTGGGACGATCCCGCATCAGGTCTGGCAGGTCATCGACATTCAACCCCAGAAGACTGTCGATCCGTTCACCGATAAGGCTCTTGCCGCGCGACAGCATCCGCGTTGCGCCGCGCGTGGCCCCGATCACCCGACCTGACCCATCGAGTGATACGGCCGCTTCCGGGTCCACGTCGAGAAATTCGAAACTGGAGGAAAATCTCAGCACCCACTCGCGACGGCTGGCCGCCATCAGATTTGCCATTTCGACCCTCCGGGCGGCCGCCGTCACCAGGGACATGGCGAGGTTCTGGCTGCTTTTCGGGGCGGGAGAGCGCAGCAGAGAGATATCCAGCACTGCCGCGAGTTGTCCGAGGCTGTCGTAGATCGGCGCTGCGGTACATGACAGCCCCGTATGTGCATTTCCAAAGTGATCGTCCTGATGCACGGTCACCGGTTCGCCGGTGAAGATGCAAGCCCCGACACCGCAGGTGCCGGCAAGATCTTCGGACCAGTTCGAGCCTAGGTAAAGACCTGCGTTGCGCAACTCGTCGACAAACAGATCGTCCCCGAAAAAATCGACGCAGACGCCTTCTGCATCCGTCAATAACAGAACGTAATTCTGTCCTGTGACCTGCCGAAACAGGCTTTGCAGGCTGGATCGCGCCGCGCCGATCATCCAATCAGCCTGATCGCGGTGTATACGAAACTCCGTGTCCGTGACGATATGGGCGGGGTCACTGCGCGTTGGGTCCATCCCGTACAGCTCTACGCACCGACGCCAGGAAGCATCTACGTAACCATCCCGGCCTGACGCATGACCGTCCAGAACCTGTGCGATCTCTTCGACATGATGACGCTCAACCATGAGACCCTCCTGATAAAGACGATAGCACAATCGAGAGGTGCCCGCACAATGGAAGACCGTTAATCAGGTTCTGGTGCATAGAACCGAACGTGTTTGCACGGCGACGTCCTCTAGGTTGAATGGCGCCGTGTATCGTGGACGCCTTCTTAGCGAAATCTGAAGCAAGGAGGCCATAATGGGCAGGAACACTTGCAGTAACGATTTCAAGCGGGACGCGGTCGCGCAGATCATCGAACGGGGTTACCCGGTCAGGGAGGTTTCCGCTCATCTCGGTCTTGTATTTTTCATGATAAATCGCTTTGCTTTGCTGCGCGGCGGCCGACGTCGTCCGAACCGAAAGCGAGGAGAATGCCAGGCAGCGCATCCCAGGATCCCAAGGCCCGTTCGCGGCGCTCGCGCCCGCTGCGCGTGGCGGACGAGATCAAGGACTGGGTGGTCGAACGCGGCTTGCAACCGGGTGACCGGCTTCCCGGAGAGGCTGACCTGATCGCCCGGTTCGGCATGTCCAAGGGGACGATTCGCGAAGCCATGCGGCTTTTGCAGGCGCAGGGGCTGGTGGAAACCAAGACCGGCCCCGGCGGGGGCAGCTTTGTCGGCGAGGTGACGCGCGACCGGGCGGCGGCGCTGCTGGCCAATTACTTCTACTTTCGCGATGTGACCATCGACGACATCTACCAGGTGCGCATCGCGCTTGAACCCGGGCTTGCCGCCGGTCTGGCGGGGCGCTTGTCCGAGGCGCAGATCGCCGAGTTGGAAGCGATCATGCAGGCCTATGCGCAGCCCGCGTCGGATGCGGAGGAAGAGCGGCAACAGCATGTCGCCTCGCTTCGCTTCCATGCGCGGCTGTCGGATTTCGCAGGCAATGCGCTGCTGGGCTTCTTCATCGGATTCATGGCGCAGATCCTCACCGATCTCACGGTCTACAAACGGCTTTATGCGACGCCGAACCATGACCTCTGGCGGACCGGTCGCCAGCACCAGATCGACCTGATTGCGGCGCTGCGCCGGGGCGATGCCGATCAGGCGCGCGAGATCATGCGCAGCCATATGGAGATGGCCCGGGCGCAGATGGAAACGCAGGAAGCGCAGGTCATGAAACGCTTTATCGCCGAGTGATCAGCCGGGAAACGGGCTGGCGCGTTCGGGGTCGGCCAGTGTCGGCACATGCCGTACCCATTCCGCGTAAAGGCCGGTCGTCGCACGCTGGTAAAGCGCACGCAGCGCGTCGAGCGGCGTGTCGGAATGGTCGATCCGCAGGCTCAGCGGCGGACGGTCCTTGCCGACCACGAGCAGGGCAGCAGACAGCAGGCCGCGACTGTCTCCACCAGCCTTTGACGCCCGCTCAAGCGCATTGAGAAGCTGCAGGTCCAGCCCGCCGGTGCCGGTCAGAAAGCCGTCAAGGCAGGCATCTAGGACCGCATCGGAGGCCAAGAGGTTGCCGGTGACGACAACCCCCGGCGCAAACCGCGCGCCCGCGGTCTGAATGCTGTTCGCACCGGTAAAGGCCCCGGTTCCGCCAGCGGGATCAAGCGCCGCCAGCTGCCGCTCGTCCCGGCCCGCGTCGGCCTGAACCACGTGCCCGACCGCCGCCTCGGCGGTCTCGCCCGCGCGCATCCGGGTCAGCACGTCCTGTCCCCACATCGTGCTGGGCAGCGATCCCTGAGAGGCCGAAAGCCCCGATTCGGGGTCCCCGCGCAGGACCCAGCCGCCGACGCACAAGCTGCCGGTGGTCGCGGCGCCGCCATAAGCGCCTGATTTTTCGTCATATGCGAGTATCGAAATCGTCATGGCGGTCTCCGGCTGGTCTTGGGCTTGAATTTATCATGAAAATTTGGCCTCATTCAATTTATCATGATAAATAAAAGATAGACCTACAGGAGAGGAAGACGTCATGTCGCTTTTTCACGTCACCCGCCGGGCCGTCATGGCCGCAGGTACCGCCCTTGCCCTGACGACGGGATTTGTCGGCGGCGCCCTGGCCCAAACCCCGCCCGGCGTGCTGATCGTCGGTCAGATCGCCGAACCCAAGGCGCTTGATCCCGCGGCGGTGACCGCGGTCAACGATTTCCGCATCCTGATGAACGTCTACGACGGGCTTGTGCGCTACAAGGACGGCACGCTCGAGGTGGAACCGGCGCTGGCCACCGATTGGGAGATCAGCGAGGACGGCACCGTTTACACCTTCACCCTGCGCGAGGGCGTGAATTTCCATGACGGCAGCCCCTTCAACGCCGAGGCGGTGAAGTTCAACTTTGACCGGATGCTGAACGAGGATCACCCCTATCACGACACCGGCCCGTTCCCGCTGGCCTTCTTCTTTTCTGCGGTGGAAAACGTAGAGGTCGTCGATGACCTGACCGTGCGCTTCACGCTCAATGCGCCCTATGCGCCGTTCCTGTCGAACCTCGCCTATCCCACCGGGCTGATCGTGTCGCCCGCCGCGGTAGAGCAGCACGGCGCGGACTTTGGCCGCAACCCGTCGGGCACCGGCGCCTTCACCTTTGCCGAATGGCGGTCGAACGAGGCTGTGGTGGTCGAGGCGAACCGCGACTACTGGGATGGCGCGCCCGAATTGCAGGCGGTCGTCTTCCGCCCGATCACCGATGCCAACACCCGCACCGCCGAGATGCTGGCAGGCGGTATCGACCTGATGGTCGAGGTGCCGCCGGTGGCGCTGAGCGAGTTTCAGAGCGACGCCTACACCGTCCATGAACAGGCGGGCCCGCATGTGTGGTTCCTGATCCTGAACGCCAAGGATGGCCCCTTTGCCGACAAGCTGGTCCGGCAGGCGGCGAACTATGCCGTCAACAAGGAGGCGCTGGTCAACGAGGTGCTGGAAGGCACCGCCGAGGTGGCCGCGGGCCCGACCCCGCCCGCCTTTGCCTGGGCCTACAACCCGGATCTGGAACCCTATCCCTATGACCCGGACAAGGCGCGCGAGCTGATCGCCGAAGCCGGGGCCGAGGGGGCAGAGCTGACCTTTTACGTGACCGAAGGCGGGTCCGGCATGCTTGATCCCATTGCCATGGGCACGGCGATCCAGGCCGACCTGGAGGCTGTGGGCTTTGACGTGAGCATAGAGACCTACGAATGGAACACCTTCCTGGGCGAGGTGAACCCGGGTCTGGAAGGCAAGGCCGACATGGCCGAAATGGCGTGGATGACGAACGACCCCGACACGCTGCCCTTCCTGGCGCTGCGCACCGACGCATGGCCGGACAAGGGTGGGTTCAACTCGGGTTACTATTCCAACCCCGAGGTGGACAAGCTGCTCGAGGACGCCCGCGTCGCCACCGATCAGGAGGAACGCGCGCGGCTTTACAAGGAAATGCAGACCATCGTGCAGGATGACGCACCTTGGGTGTTCGTCGCGAACTGGAAGCAGAACGCCATCACGTCCGATCGGGTCGAGAATTTTTCCCTGCAGCCGTCGTTCTTCCTGCTTCTCGAAGATGTCGTGAAAAACTGATCCTCCCGGTCGGGGTGGGCGCACTGCCTGCCCCGGCCACCTTTGACAGAAGGGGGCGATGGTGACCGGCTATATTCTCAAGCGTCTGCTTTCCGCGATCCCGGTGCTGCTGGGGATTACGATCATCGTCTTCCTGATCATGGCGATGATCCCGGGTGACCCGGCAACGGCGATCTTGGGCAGCTATGCCACGCCCGACAACGTCGCAAAGCTCAACCGCGACCTGGGCTTGGACAAGACCCTGGTGCAGCAGTATTTCATCTGGCTGGGCAACATGCTTCAGGGCGATTTCGGCACCTCGTTCGCGCTGAACCGCCCGGTGCTGGACGAGGTGCTTGAACGCTTCAACGCGACGCTCGTGCTGGCGGGCACCGCCTTTGTGCTTTGCGCCATCCTGGGGGTCGTCGCAGGCGTCATCTCGGCCGCGAACCAGTACGGCTGGGCCGACAAGGCCATCACCTTTGCGGTGCTTCTGGGCATCTCGATCCCGTCTTTCTTTCTTGGCATGATGATGATCCTGTTCTTCGCCGTGAACCTGCGCTCGTTCCCGGTGTCGGGCATGTGGCCGATCTACGGCGACCGGACCCTGCCGGTGCTGCTGACGCATCTTGCCATGCCTGCGTTCGCGTTGGCCGTTGTCGCGACCGGCGTCATCGCGCGCCTGTCCCGTTCCGCCATGCTCGAGGTGCTGCGGCAGGACTACATCCGCACCGCCCGCGCCAAAGGCGTGCACGAACGCGGCGTGATCTGGCGCCATGCGCTCAAGGCGGCGATGGTCGCGATCATTCCGGTGCTGGGCATCCAGGCCGGATTTGTGCTGTCGGGCGCGGTCTATATCGAGATCGTGTTCCAGTGGCCCGGCGTCGGCCGGATGCTGGTCGACGCGATCCTCAAGCGGGACATCCTGCTGGTGCAGGGCGGGGTGGTCTTTGTCGCCGCCTGCTATGTCCTTTTCAACATCGCGGTGGACGTGGCGCAAAGCCTGCTTGACCCGAGGATCAAGACGTGAGGGCGTTCTTCTTTCTGCTGGCGCGGAACCGGCTGGCACTTGCGGGCGGGATCGTGCTGCTGGTGGTCGTGATCCTGGCGCTGATCACACCGCTTTTGCCGCTGGCAGATCCGGATGTGACGAACACCTCGAACCGGTTCCAGCCGATCCTGTCCGATGGCGCGCTGCTGGGCACCGACCATCTGGGCCGGGACCTGCTGTCGCGCCTGATGTGGGGCACGCGGCTGAGCCTTGCCGTGGGCTTTGCCGCCGCCATCGTCGCCGCGACCATCGGCGCCGCCATCGGCATCGTCGCGGGCTATTACGGCGGGCGCTCCGACAATATCATCATGCGCGGCGTCGACATGCTGATGGCCTTTCCCTACATCCTGTTGGCTCTGGCCATCGTCGCCGCGCTTGGACCGGGGCTGATGAATGCGCTGATCGCTGTCGCCGCCGTCAACGTGCCGTTCTTCGCACGCAACATCCGCGGCATCACCGTGGGCATCGCCAACAAGGAATTCGTGGATGCCGCGCGGCTTGCCGGTCTGTCCGACAGCCGCATCATCCTGTCGGAGATCCTGCCCAACGTGATCCCGGTCATCGTCATCGCCATGTCGACGACCATCGGCTGGATGATCCTTGAAACCGCGGGCCTGTCGTTCCTGGGCCTGGGCAGCCAGCCGCCACAGGCCGACCTGGGCTCCATGCTGGGCGAGGCGCGTTCGGCGCTGATCACCAATCCGCACACCTCGATCGTGCCGGGGATGATGATCCTGGTGATCGTCATGTCGATCAACCTGCTGGGCGACGGGGTGCGCGACGCGCTGGACCCGAGGCTGAAATCCGGTGCCCTGTCGCGCCCCATGGCGGCGACGCGGGTGGACCGCGCAGAGGCGCCGCCGCCTGCCACGGGCACGGGCCTGCTGGAGGTCAGGGCGCTGCAAACACAGTTCCACGTCAAGAACCGCATCTACCGCGCCGTGGGCGGGGTCGACTTGCATGTGGAAAAGGGCGAATGCCTGGGCATCATCGGCGAAAGCGGGTCGGGCAAATCGGTGACCGCGCTGTCGATCATGGGCCTTGTCGCCTCGCCCCCCGGTGTCGTCACCGGCGGTGCGGCCTACTACGACGGCGAGGATCTGATCGGTGCGCCTTACCGCCGTCTGCGGGACATGCGCGGGCGCAACGTGTCCTACATTTTTCAGGATCCACTGGCGACGCTGCACCCGCTGTATCGCGTCGGCGATCAGCTGATCGAGGCGATCCGCGCGCACCGGCCCATCGGCAAGGCCGAGGGCCGCGAAAAGGCGGTCGAGCTTTTGAAAGCGGTGCGCATTCCCAATGCCGAAAAGCGTATCAGCGACTACCCGCACGAAATGTCGGGCGGCATGCGCCAGCGTGTCGGCATCGCCATGGCGCTGGCCAATGATCCCGACATCATCATCGCGGATGAGCCGACCACCGCGCTTGACGTCACGGTGCAAGCGCAGGTTCTGACGATCCTCGATGATCTGCGCCGGTCGCGCGGACTGGCCATCGTGTTCATCACCCACGACTTCGGCGTCGTGGCGCAGCTGTGCGACCGGGTCGCGGTGATGTACGCGGGCCGGATCGTGGAAGAGGGGAGGACGACCGACATCCTCGACGCGCCCCGCCACCCCTACACCGCGCGGCTGATGGCCTGCGTGCCGGAACTGGGCGGCGGCAAGCGGCGGCTCGAGGCGATCCCCGGCCTGCCGCCGGTGGTGGACAAGCTGCCCGACGGCTGCGCCTTTGCCGACCGCTGCGACCGGGTGCAGCCCGACTGCCGCGCGGGCGAGATCGCGCTGCACAAGGTGGGCAGCCAGGCGGTCCGCTGCCTGCATCCCGTGGACAGCAAGGAGGCCGCGGAATGACCGATGCCCTGAAACTCACCGACCTGTCCAAGACGTTCCCCGTGGGGCGGTCGCTTTTCGGCAACCCGACCGGATCGGTCAAGGCGGTGCACCCGCTGAGCCTGCGCGTCCGGCAGGGTGAAACGCTGGGTATCGTGGGGGAATCCGGGTGCGGGAAATCGACGCTGGCGCGGATGCTCGTGGGGCTGCTTGAACCCACCACCGGCCAGATCGAAATCGAGGGCGCGGCGCTCGACAATGCCGACCCGGCCGAGTTCGGCAAACGCATCCAGTATGTGTTTCAGGACCCGATTTCGTCATTGAACCCGCGCAAGACCATCCGCCAGATCATGGAAGCACCGCTCAAACGCCTTCACGGGATGCCCGCGCCCGAGCGCCGCAAGCGCATTTCGAAGATCTTCGACAGCGTGAACCTGCGCGAGGAATTCCTCGACCGCTACCCGCACGAGTTTTCCGGCGGCCAGGCCCAGCGGATCGGGATCGCCCGGGCGCTTGCCGCCAATGCGCGCATCCTGATCCTGGACGAGCCTGTGTCGGCGCTGGATGTGTCGGTGCAGGCGCAGGTGCTGAACCTGCTGGCCGATCTGCGCCGCAAATTCGATCTGACCTATCTTTTCATCAGTCACGATCTGGCCGTGGTCGAAGCGGTGAGCGACCGGATCGCCGTGCTCTACTTCGGCTCTGTGGTCGAGGTTGGTCCGGCGGTCGAGGTTTTCGCCGCGCCCCGGCATCCCTACACGAAACTGCTGGCCGAAAGCGCGCCGGTGGTTGGTCGCCCGCTGACCCCGCCCGAGGCGGAAGGCACCGAACTGCCTGACCCGCTGAACCCGCCGCCCGGCTGCGCCTTTGCGGCACGCTGCCCGCGCGCGACCGAAAAGTGCCGGACGGAAACGCCGAACCTGGCCCGGCTTGGCGAGAAAACGAGCGTTGCCTGTTTTCATCCGATTTCGGAATAGATCGCCTTGAACACGCCTCAGCGCGGATTGCGCGCCTCGGTGTCGCAGACCGCCCTTGCGTCCTTGATCGACTCGTCCAGAAGCTCCTGCATCCGCTCGCGCGCTACCGCCGGCTGACCGTCGCGGATCGCGTCGGCCACCAGTTCGTGCTGTTGCAGACGCGTGTCCTTGATCACTTCGGCCCCGCGCCACGACATCTCGAAAACCGACAGCATGGCGGCGCGGATGAGCGACGAAAACGCATTGATGAAGGGGTTGTGCGTCGCGTTCAGGATCGCGACGTGAAAGCTGAAATCCGCCTCGACCAGCGCCGCTTCGTCGGTCGCGTTCGCCTTCATCGCCGCAAGCGCCGTGGTGATCTTGGTCAGGTCATCTTCGGTCCGGCTGCTGGCGGCCAGTTCGGCGGCCGACGGCTCGATCATCCGGCGCAGGGTGTAAAGATCGGTGGCCAGCTCTTCCGCGGGCTTGGTCTTGAGGTGCCAGGCCAGCACGTCGCGGTCGAGCATGTTCCAATTGGCGCGCGGCAGGATGGACGTGCCGACCTTGGGCCGCGCTTCGACCAGCCCCTTGGCCATAAGCTTGGAATACGCCTCCCTCAGTGCCGTGCGCGACACGCCGAACCGGCCCAGCATCGCCGCCTCTTTCGGCAAGGCGGCACCTTCGGGATAGATCCCGGCCACGATCTCGCAACCCAGCGTGTTGACGAGGTTCGTCTGTGCTGTGTGAGGCGCGAACAAAAGCGACGCGGCTTCCTGACTTCTGTCGCGGAGACTTCTCTGGACGGCCTTCGTCAAATCGCACTGCCTCTCTAGTCACGCAGGTGGAATGAACCGACCAGGAACCGGTGCATGACGATGAACGCGAACAACAATACTCCGCTGCTGATCAGGATCCACGCGGAATTGAGCGAACCATTGAAGATAATCAGCGTTGAAATCAAGCCCAAGATCATGCCGCCGAAAAGGGTGCCCGCCACCATGCCGACCCCGCCGGTCAGAAGCGTGCCTCCCAGAACCACCGCCGCGATGGCCGACAGTTCGAGCGTGGAGCCCGCCAGCGGATAGCCCGACTTAGTGTAAAGCGCATAGACGATGCCCGCGAGCGCTGCGTAGATGCCGCCGGTGGCATAGACCAGCACCGTGGTGCGGCGCACGTTGACCCCCATCAGCCGGGCGGATTCCTTGTCGCCGCCGATGGCATAGACGTTGGACCCGAAGCGCGTGAAATGCGCGATGAAGATCGCCACCACCAGGCTGATCAGCATGACGATGGCCGAGGATCGCAACAGCCCCTTTCCCGGCAGCCTGATGCGGATGTCGGTATAAAGATCCGCCCACTCATGGGTGATGGGCACCGAATTGATCGTCACCATGAAGCACAGGCCCCGCAGCAGGAACAGACCCGCGAGCGTGATGATGAAGGGCTGGATATCCAGCGCGTCGATCACCCAGCCCTGGAAGGCGCCAAAGCAGAACCCGAAGACCAGCATCAGGATCGAGGTGGTCAGCGGATCGAACCCCATGCTGTCCAGCACGGCCATGCAGACCCCGACGAAGCCGATCATCGATCCGATGGAAAGATCGATGCCGCCCGACAGGATCACGAAGGTCGTGCCGATGGCGGCGATGATGATGAACGAATTGTCGGCCAGGATGTTGCCCAGCACCCGCATCGACAGAAAGTTCTTGTACATCGCGCCGCCGATCAGAAAGATCGCGACAAAGACCGCGACGGTGGCGATGAACGGCAGGTATTTCTTGTTGAGAAGCGTCGCCATCATGATCTTTTCCAGACGTTCGACATGATCCCGCTGCGCGCGGCGTCGGATTGCAGGACCAGCACGAACAGCACCACCAGCGCCTTGATGATGAGGTTGTATTCCGGCGGCAGGCCCGAGATCAGGATCGAGGTGGTCAGTGCCTGGATCACCAGTGCGCCGATGATCGTCATGCCCAGATAGATCCGCCCGCCCGCCAGCGACCCGCCGCCGATCACCACGGCAAGAATGGCATCAAGCTCGATATAAAGCGCGACGGACACCGGGTCCGAGGTGTGGGTGTCGGCGGTCAGGATTACCCCGGCCCAGCCCGCCATGAGGCCGCAGATCACGTAGGCGCCAAAGGTCACGAGCCGCGCATTCACCCCCGCAAGGTTCGACGCCGCCGCATTCCCGCCCGTCGCCTCCACGAACAGGCCAAGCGCGGTGCGCCGGATCACCAGCCACAGGGCGAGCGCGATGCCCGCAAAGACGAAAAGGCGGGTCGGAATGTAGAACATCGATCCCGTCGACAGGCCCTGCAGGAACGCGCTTTGAAAGCTGGGGTCGGTGCCGCCGTAAATCAGGTTGATCAGCATGCCCACTCCCCGGCCCGACACCATCAGGATCAGTGTGGCGATGATCGGCTGGATGCCCAGGACGGCGACAAGAAACCCGTTCCACGCGCCGCAGGCCACCGCCGCTGCCAGCGCATAGATCAGCACCACGCCATGCGGATCGCCCGCCTGGATGCGCCAGGCGATCATCGCCCCCGCGATGGCGGCGATGGAGCCGACCGAAAGGTCGATGCCCTTGGTGCCGATCACCACGGCCATGCCAAGCGCCACCAGCGCGGTCGGCACCGCACGGTAAAGGATGTCGATCAGATTGCCGAAAAGCCGCCCCTCGACGATGCGGATGTCGTAGAATCCCGGCGAGATGAAGCCGTCGACGATCAGGATGACGGCGAGCGCCAGTAGTGGCCAGATCGCGCGGCCCCCCAGCATACGTTTCAGCAATCCGGGTCGGTTGGTATCAGCCATGGTCACCTGCGATCATTGTCACGATCCTGTCGCGTGTGATGTCGTCGCCGGTCAGTTCGCCGATCTTGCGCCGGTCGCGCAGCACCACGACCCGGTCCGAGGAGGCGACGACCTCGTCGATTTCCGAGGACGCGACCAGCAGCGCAAGCCCGTCCTGGCACAGCTTTCGGATCAGGGTGAGGATTTCGGCATGCGCGCCCACGTCAATGCCGCGCGTGGGTTCATCCAGCAGCAGGATCCGCGGGGTCGAGGCGAGCGCCCGCGCCAGTACGACCTTCTGCTGGTTCCCGCCCGACAGCTGCCGCACCGGCTTTTCCGCGTCCGGCGTCGCAATCGCCAGCGCGGCGATCATCTCGTTCGCGATGCGGGCCTGTTCGGATTGCGATACCTTGCGCAGCCAGCCCCGCTTGGCCTGCATGGACAGGATGATGTTCTCGCGGATCGACAGCTCGCCCACCAGTCCTTCGGATTTGCGATCCTCGGGGCACAGCGCGATGCCCGCGTTGAGCGATGCGCGCGGATTGCTGCCTGCGGTGCCGTCCGTCATCGCGACCTTGCCGCTGTCGGGGGCGATCGCCCCGAAGATGAGCTTGACCAGTTCCGTCCGGCCCGACCCCAGCAGGCCCGACAGCCCCACGACCTCGCCCGCACGCAAGGTCAGATCGAAAGGCTCCAGGACGCGCTTGCGTCCGACGCTGTCGGCCTCAAGCACTACCTGACCTTGCGTGTCGCCGTGGCGGCGGGCGACGGCCTCTTCGGCCTCTCCCAGCTCGCGCCCGATCATCATGCCGATCAGCTCTTGCCGGGAAATGTCGGCGGCCAGCCCTGTGCCGACCTTCCGACCGTTGCGCAGCACGGTGATGCGGTCCGAAACCTCGTACACCTGGTCAAGGAAATGCGTGATGAAGACGATTGCGATCCCCTTGGCCTTGAGCGCACGCAGCACATCGAAAAGCGACGCGGTTTCCTGCGCGTCGAGCGAGGCCGTGGGTTCATCGAGCACCAGAACGGTGGTGTCGTCATCAAGCGCCCGGGCAATCGCGATCATCTGCTGAACCGCGACGGAATAGCTGCCCACTGCGCGTTCCGGATCGACCTTGAGGCCAAGCCGGTCGAGCTTGGCCTGCGCCTGGTGCCGGGCGGCGCGCCACGAGATCACGCCAAAGCGGCCCCCGGTTTTTCCCAGGGTCAGGTTCTGCGTCACCGACATCGCCGGGATCAGGTTGACCTCTTGATAGACGGTCGAAATGCCCGCGTCCTGCGCGTCACCGGTCTTGGCAAAGGACACACGCCGCCCGTCGAGCGCGATGTCGCCCGCGTCGCTGCGCAGCGCACCGGTCAGGACCTTGATCAGCGTCGATTTGCCCGCGCCGTTTTCGCCCAGAAGCGCGTGCACCTCGCCCGGGTAAAGATCAAGGTCGACGTCGTCCAGCGCCAGAACCCCGGGATAGGCCTTGCGTATGCCGCGCACGGTCATGCGGGTCGCAGGTGTTGGCTCGGCGGTCATTCGGCGGCGCGTCCTTCGGTTCGGAAAGGGTCTTGGGATGTCACGTCAGACCCAAGGCTCGCCCCCGAAACGGGGGGCGAGCGGGCTGCATCCTCATGCAACGGGTGGCGGGTGTCTTACCCGGCGACGTGCAGATCGGACGGGATCACGATCCATTTCTCGAGCTCTGTCGGCTCTTTCAGGTAATCGGTGATCACCGGATAGATGAACTCCGCCACGGCCGAGCGCAGTTCGACCGACGCATTGGCCTCGCCCGCCTCCATCGCGTCGACGATCGCGGGCACATAGTCCACGGACACCATCAGCACGTCTTCGCCCGGGTTCAAACCGGCTTCTTTCATCGCCTGGATCGCACCAAGCTGCATGTTGTCGTTATGGGCGAAGGCAGCGCAGATGCCGTCGAGGTTGTCTGTGGATTTGATGAATGCCTCCATCACGCGCTTGCCGCCTTCGGTGGTGAAGTCGCCCGACTGCGTCTGGACGATTTCCATCGCTGGGAACTGGTCGATGACCGCCTCGAACCCGCCCTTGCGTTCGATGGCCGGGGCGGAACCGGTCGTGCCCTGCATTTCGACGATCTTGCAGTTGCCAAGGCTTTCGGCGGCTAGCCAGGCACCGGCCAGCTTGCCTTCGAGGTTGAAGTCCGCCGAGATGCGCGTGACATAAAGCGACTTGTCCTCGACATCGACGTCGCGGTCGACAAGGAAGACCGGGATTTCGGCGTCCTTTGCCTCTTCCAGCACGTCTTCCCAGCCGGTGACGACCACCGGCGCGATGATGATCGCGTCAAGCCCCTGGGCGATAAAGGCGCGCACGGCGCGCAGCTGCTCTTCCTGCTTGCCCTGGGCGTTGGCAAATTTCAGATCGACGCCATATGTCCCGGCCTCGTCCTGCATGTTCTTGGAAAATGCCGGTCGCCAGTCGCCTTCGGACCCGACCTGGCTAAAGCCGATGGTGTAATCCTGCGCATAGGCGGCGGTGGCCATCAGGCATGCGACTGCGACACCCGCAGCGGGCTTCAAAAAGTTCATGGTAGTCCTCCCAAAATAGTCCGGAAGTCAGGTTCTGTGCCGCTTCCGTTTAATAGTATTATTATAAGATTTTATTAAATCTCATGCGTCAAGACCGTATGTTCGGGCGCGTCTAAATAAACATAAGTGACTTATTTCAGTGAATAAATTCAGTCGGTTGTCACATTCCCCGGCGCGAACCGTTGCCCGCCTGACAGCAGAATGGTGCTGCTGTCGGGCAGTGAAGGGTCGCGATCCAGACTGTGATGTTCACTCTCGGGGCAGGCCCCGATCCCCGCGCCGGCCAAACACGCCGAAGCCTGTGCCGACCCTTTCGGACAGGGCCAGCCGCTAGAGCACGTAGCGGCTGAGATCGGTGGAGCGGCTGAGATCGCCGAGATGCTTTTCGACAAAGGCATCATCGACGGTGATCTCTTCCCCCGCCTTGTCAGGCGCGTTGAAGCTCAACTCCTCGAACACCCGCTCCATCACGGTGTACAGCCTGCGCGCCCCGATGTTCTCGACCGAGGTGTTCACCTCTGCCGCGATCCGCGCAAGGGCCGCGATGCCATCCTCGGTAAAGGTCACCGTGACCTCTTCGGTGGCCATCAGCGCGCTGTACTGAAGGGTCAGGGCGTTGTCGGTTTCGGTCAGGATGCGCACGAAATCCTCTTCGGTGAGCGCGCGCAGGTTCACCCGGATGGGCAGGCGGCCCTGCAGTTCGGGCAACAGGTCCGACGGCTTGGCAATGTGGAACGCGCCCGAAGCGATGAAAAGGATATGGTCGGTCTTGACCGCGCCGTGCTTGGTGCTGACGGTCGTGCCCTCGATCAACGGCAGCAGGTCGCGCTGCACGCCTTCGCGGCTGACATCGCCGCCCCGGGTGTCGGTCTTGGCGCAGACCTTGTCGATCTCGTCCAGAAAGACGATGCCGTTCTGTTCGACCGCTTCAAGCGCCGCGGTCTTGACCGTCTCGTCGTCCAGAAGCTTGTCAGCCTCTTCGCCGATCAGAATGTCGTAGCTTTGCGCCACGGTCATCCGCTTGCGGGTCGTGCGCTGGCCGAAGGCTTTGCCGAACATCTCGCCCAGGTTCATCATGCCCATGCCGGGCTGGCCGGGGATGTCCATCTGCCCGAGCGGATTGCGGGTTTCGGCGATCTCGAGCTCGATCATCGTATCGTCCAACTCGCCGGCCTTGAGCTTTTTGCGGAACATCTCGCGCGTGCCTTCGCGCGCGTCCTCGCCCGCGACGGCGGAAATCACCCGCTCCTCGGCGGCCTGATGCGCAGCGGCTTTGACATCCTCGCGCATGTAGTCGCGCGTCATCGCGATGGAGGCATCGACAAGATCGCGCACGATCTGTTCCACGTCGCGCCCGACATACCCCACCTCGGTGAACTTCGTGGCCTCGACCTTGATGAAAGGCGCGCGCGCGAGCTTGGCCAGACGGCGCGAAATCTCGGTCTTGCCGACACCTGTCGGGCCGATCATCAGGATGTTCTTGGGATAGACTTCATCGCGCAGATCGTCCTTGAGCTGCTTGCGGCGCCAGCGGTTGCGCAGGGCGACGGCGACGGCACGCTTGGCGTCCTTCTGGCCGATGATGAACCGGTCGAGTTCCGAGACGATTTCGCGCGGGGTGAGGTCAGTCATGGGATGTCCTTTCGCGACGGTGCGGGCGGCGCCGTTTTCTTTCAAAGAAAACGGCCAAGAATTTTTTGCAAAATTCTTACCCCCCGATGGTTTCGACCGTCAGGTTGCCGTTGGTGTAGACGCAGATGTCGGCGGCGATGGCCATGGCGCTGCGGGCGATGTCCTCGGCGTCGCGGTCGCCGTCGTACAGCCCGCGCGCGGCCGCCAGAGCGAAGTTGCCGCCCGACCCGATGGCGGCGATGTCATGCTCGGGCTCGAGAACGTCGCCCGCGCCGGTGATTATCAGAAGGTCGGTACCGTCGGTCACGATCAGCATCGCCTCGAGCTTTTGCAGGTACTTGTCGGTACGCCAGTCCTTGGCCAACTCCACGCTCGCGCGCTGCAGCTGCCCCGGTGTCGCCTCGAGCTTGGCCTCCAGCCGTTCGAGCAGGGTAAAGGCATCCGCCGTGGACCCGGCAAAGCCGCAGACCACGTCATACCCGCCGGGCGACAGCCGCCGGACCTTGCGGGCGGTGCCTTTGATCACCGTCTGGCCCAGGCTGACTTGGCCGTCGCCGGCAACAACCACCTTTCCACCCTTGCGCACGCCGATGATCGTCGTGCCGTGCCAGCCGGGGAAATCGCTTTGTTCCATATCCACACCTTCCTTTCCGCTCTATATCTGTGCAATGTTTTGGCTTTGCAACCATGGCCGCTTAAGGGCTTGATCTGACATGAAGTCTTTGTCCGACAGCGCGGTCTGGCATCGCCTTGCGACGGCGGCGGGGCGCGATCCCGACAGCTTTGCCCCGACCCGAGACTGGCGCAAGCGTACGCTCACCCATGACCACATCGTGCAGCGGTACGAAGGCGCGGACGAGGCGCTGATCCTAAAACGCATCTACCGCCCGCGCGACCCGAAACCGTTCCAGACGCTGGTCGAGGCGCAGATCCGCGCGGCCGAGGCCATGGCGGGCCTGCCAGAAGCCGTGCCCGAGGTGCTGGAATTCGATGCCGCCGCCCGCGCCGTTCTGATGCGGGCCGCCCCCGGTCAGACCGTCTATGACCTGATCGCAGAGGGCGCGGACGCGGCGGACAGCCTGCGCCGCGCCGGGCGCTGGATCGCCTCGTTTCACCGCACCAGCGGGCTGGAGCCGCGCACCTACCAGCCGCGGTTCATGCGCAATCACGTGGCGCATCTGCTGGAAGAGGACCGGTCGGGAAAGATCGACCTGCCCAAAGGCGCCGCGTTTCACCGTCACGGCGCGGCGGCAATTGCGCTGGCCCAGCATTTCGAAGGGCGCGAAACGCTGTCCGCCGCGACCCACGGCGATCTGCACCTCCGCAACATCCTGCTGGACGGCGACCGCAGCTGGGGCATCGATTTTTCGGCCCTGCACACCGCGCCCGTCGGCTTTGATATCGCGCGGTTCCTGCTGCACTACGTCGGCGTGTTCGGCGATCTCGACGCGGTGCCGAGGGGCGAGGTGATCGACCCCACCCTGCTGGCCGCGTTCTTCGAATGCTACGACCTCGTGGGGCCGGACGATCCGTCGGTGCAGTACCTGTTGCGCATCCGCGTGCTCATGGACTGGGCCGCGATCCCGGCCCGGGTTCTGGAGCGGTCAAAGGGGCAGGGGCGAAGGCTGCGGCGTCTGGCGCGACTGGGCGACATCACCTTTGGCTGAGCGTCCAAACGCAAACGGCCCCGCGCGGGGCGGGGCCGTTGCAACTCAGGCTCGTCAAAGCCTCAGATCGACTCTTCGATCCAGCCCTTGAGCGCGGCCTTGGGGGCGGCCCCGGTGCGGTTCGACACGATCTCGCCGTTCTTGAAGATGAACAGCGACGGGATCCCGCGCACGCCCATCTGGGCGGCGGTGTTGGGGTTGTGGTCGACATCGACCTTGGCAACCTTGATCTTGCCGCCATATTCGGTCGCCAGTTCCTCAAGCGCCGGGCCGATCTGCTTGCACGGTCCGCACCATTCGGCCCAGAAATCGACAACGACGGGGACGTCGGAATTCTTCACCTCGTCATCAAAGGTGGCGTCGGTGACAGCTACGGTGGACATGGTCCTGTTCTCCTGAATCGGTGGGGGACGTTCGGCGTTGATCGAACCTATGAACCGCGAGCGGCAGCGTCAAGGTGTGGCGGCGCGTGCCAAGGCTTGTGTCACAAGCGCGTGGGGCAGCGGCATGTAGTGTGCGCTGCGGGTCCAGAGAATGCCGACCTCGATCGCGCGGCCGGGATAAAGCGCTGCCAGCAGCGCATGATAGGCCCCCATCTGCCGCAGCACGCTTTCGGGACAGTCGGCGGCCGCGGTCGGCAGGGTCCGGTTGGTCTTGAAATCCACGGCCGTGATCTTTTCCGGCGTGATCAGCAATCGGTCGATCACGCCGAAGACCTGCCCCAGCGGCGCGATGTCACCGGTCAGCGGCACCTCGGTCAGGGCCTCCGGTGCGAAAAGGGGGGCCAGCGCGGGGGTCGACAGCACGCCTAGCGCCTCTTCGATCAGCGCCGGCGCTTCGGCGTCGGTGACGCCCATCCGCGCGGTCTGCAGGACACGCCGCGCAAAGGTTTCGTGCGCAGGCGGGGCCACCTGGGGCAGGTGTTCCAGCAGCAGGTGGATCAGCGTACCACGCCGTGTCGCGGTGTCCTCGTCATCGCCATCCGGCCCCGCCAGGGCCTTGGCCCCGCCCAGATCCGATGCGATGCGAGCCTTCGGGGGGTCCTGAGGCGGCGGGGGCGGCCGCTGGAAGAGGTCAGGCAGGGGGATGTCGGGCGTCTCGACCTTGGCGATGTCGGTCATCGAGAGGCCGGACCAATCAGCCTGCCCCAATGTCAGCCCCTCGCCGCTGCCAAGATCGCCGAAATCGAAGGTCGCGGGCACGGCCCCCGTGGCGTCCATACCCGCCTGCACCTGATCGTACCAGGACTCCCCCTTTGTTCCGAGGTTCCCGGCCGCGGCGACGATCAGCCACTTTTCTGCCCGGGTCAGCGCCACGTAAAGCAGCCGGTCCCGTTCGCGGGCATCGGCTGCCTTTGCTGCCTCTTCGCGGTTGCGGTGCAGCTCTGGCATGGCGTCGCTGCGCGCCTTCCAGACCGCGCCGCCGTCGCCGCCCAGAAGCTGACCCCGCAGACCGGTGCGGGGCTGCGCGCAGTCGGGCAGGATGACGATCGGCGCCTCGAGCCCCTTGGCCCCGTGCACCGTCATCACCCGCACCCGGCCCCCGGCGCTGTCGGCGGCGCGCTTTATTTCCAGATCGTCGGTCTGCATCCACTGCAGGAAGCCGGTCAGCGACGGCACCTGCGTCTGCTCGTAGGCCAGCGCCTGTTGCAGCAGCGCGTTGATGCCGTCTTCCGCCTCGTCCCCCAGCCGCCCCAGCAGGCGCTTGCGTCCCTGATGGCGGGTCAGGATGCGTTCAATAAGGTCGAAGGGCCGCAGGAAATCGGTCTGACCGCGCAGATCGTCGATCACCGCCAGCACGGGCGCATAGGTGTCCCGGTTCTGGCGCAGATGTTCCCAGAGGTAAGCCTTGCCGCGCCGGTGGGCGAGGGTGAAAAGCTGCTGTTCCGACAGGCCGAAAAGCGGCGACCGCAGCGCCGTGGCCAGCGCCAGATCGTCCTCTGGCGTGGCGAGAAAGGACAGAAGCGCGCCGATGTCGCGCACCGCCAGTTCCGCCATGACCTTGAGCCTGTCTGCCCCGGCGATGGGCAGGCCCGCCTGTTTGCAGGCGCGGATGATCTCCGAGAAAAGCCGCGACCGGCCACGCACCAGGATCAGGAAATCGCCCGCCGTGATGGGCCGTGCCTCGTATTCGCCGGTCTGCCCGATCTCGACCGGCAGCGGCGTGCGGGCCGCGATCGTGTCGGACATGAACCGGGCGATGCGCTGCGCCAGAAGCACGCTGTGGTGCCGTTCGCTGACCCGGTCCACCGGATCGAACCAGTCGCCGTCCTTTTCCTCGGGCGTGCTGGCGATATGTGGCCACAGATCGACACGCCCCGGCATCGCGGCCTTGAAGGCGCGGTGGCGTTGGTCGGCAGAGAACCCCGCCGCTTCGCGCCCCGGAAAGGTGTGATCGACCAGCTGCAGGATCGGGTCGGCCGAGCGGAAGCTGTATTCGAGAGTGAGATCGCGCAGCGGCTGGTCGGTGGCGGCCAGACGGGCAGCGAAATCGTCGCGCATCCGGTCGAATTCGCGCGGATCGGCCCCCTGAAAGCTGTAGATCGACTGCTTCTTGTCGCCCACGACAAAGATCGTGCGCCGCACGTCCGTGCGTGCGCCTTCACCGGCGGTGAATTCCTGCGCCAGCCGTTCGATGACCTGCCATTGCCGGGGCGAGGTGTCCTGTGCCTCGTCAACAAGGATGTGGTCGATGCCGCCGTCCAGCCGGTAAAGCACCCATTCCGCCACCCGCGCATCCGACAAGAGCTGCCGCGCCTTGTCGATCAGATCGTCGAAATCCAGCCAGCCACGGCGCTGTTTTTCGGCCTCATAGGCGGGCAGGAACACCTGCGCAAAGCGGTGCAGCGCAAGGTCACGGTCCGCAGCGGCAAGGGCGAGCCGCTGATCGCGGGCCGCCTCGACCCGGCGCATCAGATCCGTCAGCCGCGCGCCAAGCGGACCGTTCAGGATGCCCTTGGTGACGGCGCGCGAACTGATCTTGCCAAGATTGTCACCGGATTTGACCAGGAACGCAGCTTCCAGCGCCAGCAGGCCCGGCAGATCCGCCCCCCGCACCTCGCGCAGCTTGGCGGCGGCTTTCTGGTCGGTGCTGCCGCTGGCCGACAGGGCTGCGATCAACTCTGCCAGAAACGCTATCTCGCCGCCCAGAAAGACCGAGGCCAGTACCTGCGCGTCGTCCGCATCGGGACCAAGCCCGTAAAGCGCCCGGATATCGCCCGGCGCGCGCGGCGGCCAAAAGGCGTCGTGGTTCCCGGCGATTTCCTTCAGCAGATCCTCGGGCGTGTCGGTGGTCAGATGCTGTGCAAGATCGGCCACCACGCCCGCTTCGGGCCCGTCCGACAGGCGGTCAAGGATGTCCGCCCGCAAGAGCTCGGCCGCGCGGTCCTCCATCTCGGCGAATTGCGGGCTGACCTGCGCCTCGAGCGGGAAGCGGCGCAAGAGGGCGGCGCAGAAGGAATGGATCGTCTGGATGCGCAGCCCGCCGGGGGTTTCGATGGCACGCGCGAAAAGCGTGCGGGCGCGGCGCAGGAACGCCTGCGTCGGCTCCACCTCGACCCCAAGTTGGCGCAGTTCGTCGGCCAGCGCCGCATCCGCCAGCATCGCCCAGGCGCCCAAACGCTTGAACAGGCGGTTCTGCATCTCGGACGCGGCGGCCTTGGTATAGGTCAGGCAGAGGATGTGTTCGGGCTGCACACCGTCCAGCAGCAGCCGTGCCACGCGGTCGGTCAGCACCCGGGTTTTGCCCGAGCCTGCGTTCGCCGACAGCCAGGTGGATCTGTCGGGCCGCGCCGCCTGCACCTGCCGGTCTGTGGCGTCGTCTCTCATTCCAGCACCAGCCTTTCGGGCGCTTCCGCGGTGTCCCATTCGCCGAACCGGGCCAGTTGGTCAAAGTCGGAAGTGTCAGTTTCCTTCAGCATCGCGCGGCGCGCGGTAAAGCCCTTGTCGGGGTGGAAATAGGCGGCGATCAGGGTCTGAAATTCCTCCCAGACCTGCGCGGCAGGGGTTTCGTCCAGCGGGGCGGCGATTTCCGTGGGCGGGTTGCCCAACCCGATGAAGGCCGCGCGTTCGGTCTGTCGCGGTGTCAGCGGGGCAAAGGCACCCTGTTCGACCATCGCCGCCTCGAGCAGCAGTTGCTTGTCGAAAAACTTCTGTTCGGATTTGCCCGGCGGCTTGCCGGTCTTGTAATCGTAGATCACCGCATTGCCGCGCGCATCAAGGTCGATCCGGTCGGCCGTGGCCGTCAGCGTGAAGGGCGGATCGGCCAGAACGGCCTTTCCCGACACCTCGAGCCGGTCGAAATGCGGTGTGGCGGTGGCCTGTCGCGCCTGTTCCGAGGTTACGAACCAATCGGCGATGCGCGCGATCCGGGCCAGCCAGAGGTGCCGCATGGTGGCAAAAGGCACGTGCTGCGCCAGCACCTCGCGGGCCTCTGCGATCAGCGCGTCGGCGGCAAGCGACCGGTCACCGGTCAGGGTCGATTTCAGGAACTGCTCCATCACCTCGTGCACCACGGTGCCGCGCAGCATCGCATCGGGCGCGCGCTGCAGCGGGTTGAGCGGATAGAGCCGCAGGACCGAACGCGCGTAGATCGCATAAGGGTCGCGGATCAGGTGCTTTATGCGCGTCACCGAAAGGCTTTGGGGCCGCGCGTCCACCGGCGGCACCGGCGACGGGCGCGGCGCGCGGGGCGACGGCAGCGGCGCCTCGATCGCGCGGGCAAGGCCCAGCCAGTGATCGCCGCGCCGCGTCATCTTCTCCAGCGCCTCGGGGCCCGCGCGGTCAGGCAGGCCGCGCAGCAGGTTGGTCAGCCGGTTGATCCAGCGCGACGGCACGGTTTCCGCATCGTCGGATTTCGCCGCGCGCGTCAGCCAGACCTCGGTCGCGGCAAAGGCCTGCTGGAAGTCATGCGCCGACAGGCCGATGCGCCGTTCGGGCAGCAACAGGCCGGCATCAAAGCGCATCTTGCGATTCAGCCAGGGATCGGCGGCAGGCATCTCCGGCCAGGTGCCTTCGTTGAGGCCGCCCAGGATAAGCAGGTCGGCCCCCATCACCCGCGCCTCGAGTGTGCCCCAGATCAGGATATGCGGATGCGGCGCGTCGCGGTCGCGCACCTCGCCCCGGGCCAGCACCGCGCCGAAAAGATCCGCGTAGTCGCGCCCGTCCAGCCGACCGCCGTGCGGCGATTCCTCGATCAACTCATCGACGATGCCGCGCAGTTCGCGCCCGGCGGTCTGGGCCCAAAGCTCGGAGCCGTCGTCCGACGCCGATCCCGCCGCGATGCGTTCGGCCCGGTCCAGATGCCGGTCCAGCCAGTCGGTCAGCAGCTGATCGCCGTTGACAGGCGGCAGACAGAAACAGGCTGTGACCCATCGCGCCCAGTCGCCGCATTCCTTTGCGTCTCCCCAGGCGACGATCTTGTCGGCTTCGGGAAAGGGCCAGCTTTGCTTGCGGATATGCAACTCCAGATCGCGGGTGTGACGCAGGTGATTGCCGCGGTCGCTTCCGGTGTGGGTCAGCGGGTGCTTGAGCAGCGTCAGCAGCGCCTCGGCGGTCAGGTCCTGAGTGAAAAGCGCCGCGACGTGGCGCAGAAACCGCCCCGGCGGGGTCAGCTGCGGCGGCGTGCCTGCGCTGTCGTCTGGCAGGATGCCCCAGCGGTCAAGCGCCGCGGTCACCTGACGCGACAGCATCCGGTCAGGGGTGATCAGCGCCGCGGTCTGCCCGTCCTCCGCCGCTTGGCGCAAGCGCAGCGCAATGGCCAGCGCCTCGTCCCGCGCCGATTGCGCCTCGACCAGGGTCAGGCCATGCGTCGCATCGGTCAGCGGCGGCAGGGATGGCCCTTCGCTCAGCCATTGATCGGTCACGGGCGCCGGGCGCAGCGCCAGCGACAGCACGCGGTTGCGGTCGGGCGCGGGCGGTGCGGTGTCGGCCCAGGGACCGATCCGCTCGGGCGGTAGATCCAGCGTCTGCATCAGCCGGGCAAATCGGAATTGCGGATGATCCTCGCCGGTCAGCGCGTCGGTCAGATGATCCCAGACGCCCCCCGGCAGATCGAAATCGAACCCCGGCAGCACCACCGCCCCCTGCGGCAGCCGCGCCACCGCGTGCATCAGCCGCAGCGTCGTGCCGCGCGATCCGGTTGACCCGGCCAGGATCACCGGATGCGTCGGCGGGGTCTGCGCCCAGTGGATCAGCCTTTGTTCCAGTGCGATCCGTTGCAGCGCGGACGGGTCCGGCGCGGTATCGGCGGTGTCAAAGAACTGCTGTACGATGGCCACGAAGCGTTGCGCGCGGGCCCAGTGGCCGGACTGGTCCGTCACGTCCAGCGCGGCGATGCGGTCGGGCGGCACATCTTCGATCTGCATCTCGTCCATCAGCGCGACCAGGCTGTCGGCCAGATCGTACAGTGCCGCGCGGGGGGCAAGGTCGGGCTGCAGGGTCAGCAGTTCCGACACCAGCCCGACCAGCTCCAACCGTCGGCGCAGGGGTGACACGGGGGCGGGCAGGTCGGCGCGCAGGGCGGCATCGTCCAGATCGGTGAGCAGGCGGATCCGCGGCAGGAACCCCGGCGTGCCGTCCTCGAAAATCTCGCGGATGCGCCGCGCCATGCGCCGGGTGTTCACGATCAGCTCGACCCGGGCCATCGCCTCGGGCGGGCGACCTTTCAGGCGGTCGCGCAGCCCCTTGACCAGCGCGGCGGGGAAATCCACGCCGGGGGCAAGGCCGAAGACGCGCGGCTGATCGCTGGGGTCAAACATCGCCCCGGTCCAGCAGCTTTTCGGCCAGCGCGATGCCTTCGGGGCGGCCCACGTCGCACCAGGTTCCGGGATAGCGCAGCCCGTGCAGGCGGCCCCTTTGCGCCATGTCGTTCCAAAGCCTGTTGAGCGAAAACACCGGGTCGTAGATCTGCGCCAGCCCGTCCGTCTTGACGATCTGCGCGCCGGTATAGACCAGATCGCCCGTGCGGTGCAGCTGGCCATCTTCGGCAAGCGTGAAGTCCCCGCCGCCCTGCCGCCCGATCGCGCGGGCCAGCGGCACACACAGCAGAAGCGCGTCCATCCGGTCGCTATCCCAGACTTCGGCCAGCAGCCGCAGCGGGTTCGGGCCGGACCAGACCGCATCGGTGTTGAGCGTGAAGACCGTGTCGGCGCGCAACAGTGGCAGCGCCGCCCGCAGCCCGCCGCCGGTGTCGAGGATGTCGGGATCTTCCCGCGAGACGGTGACGTCCTTATCGGCCAGGTGCGCGGCCAGCATGTCGGCGTGATAATGTGCATTGGCGACGCGGCGCAGCGGGCCAAAGTCGTCGGCCAGCGCCAGCGCGTGGTCGATCAGGGGGCGGCCCGCCACGGGGATCAGCGGCTTGGGCCGGTCGGCGGTGAGCGGCCCCATGCGAGTGCCGAACCCGGCGGCAAAGAGCATCACGGCGTCGGGCATGCGGACTTCAACCTGTCGAGGATCGCGGGGGTCGGCGCGGGCAGCCCGCGGCGCAGGATCGGCGCGACCTCATCCAGGGCCGGATGGTCGAGTGCCTGCATGAGGTGGGCCCAGACCCGGGGCACCAGGTCGACGTAATGCGGTTTGCCGCGTGTGGCCGCCAGCCGGGCAAAAACCCCCAGGATGCGCAGGTTGCGCTGCGCCGAGAGGACGGCCAGAGCGGCGCGGAACGGGGCGTCAGACAGGCCTGACCCGTCCAGATAGTGGCGGATCGCGGCCTCGGCTACCGGGGCTGACACGTCGCGCCGCGCGTCGGTCACAAGCGAGGCAAGATCGTAGGCGCGGTGGCCCTGCAAGGCGTCCTGAAAATCCAGCAGACCCGCGCGGGCGGGCCCGGATCGGTCGGGCAGCCACAGCAGGTTCTCGGCATGGTAATCCCGCAGGATCATCACGTCCGTCTCGGGTGCGTGTCTGGCCAGGGCATCCTGCAGGGCCGCGATGCAGGCGTCGCGGGCGGTGTTCGCGGGCTGGCCGGTGGCCCTTTGGGCGTACCAGTCGAACGCGAGGTCGGTCATCTGCGCCAGCGTCCCCGCGTCGGCCACGGGCAGGTCGTCGGGGGAAGGGTGCCGGTGCAGCAGCAAGAGCGCGTCGGTGGCGAGGATGTAAAGCGGGCCTTCAAGTGCTGCGTTCTCGGCCACGCATTTCGCAAAGAGCGCATCGCCCAGATCCTCGATCAGCAGCAGCCCGCTCGCGGCATCCTCGGCCAGGATCTGCGGCGCGCTCAGGCCCATCGAAGACAAGTGCCGGGCCAGCCGCGCAAAGACGCTCACGTCGCCCTCCGGGTCCTGCATCAGGATCGCGGTTCTGGCCCCGTCGGTCAGCCGCGTGTAGCGGCGTGCGGAGGCGTCCCCGGCAATCGGCGTGGCGGTGGCCCCGGCCCATCCTGCGCTGGTCAGAAAATCGCTCATGCCGCGACCTGTGCCAAACGCGGGTCCCAGCGCGGATCGGTCCAGCGCAGCGTGATGATGCGGGACTCCTCGGCCGGGCCGGGGGCAAATGTCAGGGTCAGTGCGGTGTCGGGCGCAAGCTCTGCCAGCCGGTCGGGCCATTCGACCAGGCAGATCGCGCTGTTGAACGCTTCGGTCAGGCCAAGTTCGGCGCATTGGTCGGGATCGGACAGGCGATAGAGGTCGGCATGCCAGACCTCGCCGCTGCGCGTGTCGTAGGTCTGGACAAGGGTAAAGGTGGGCGAGGGCACGTCCTCGGCGACCGTGAGCAGCGACTGGATCAGGCAGCGGGCGAAATGCGTCTTGCCCGCGCCGATCTCGCCTTCGAGAAGCAGCACGTCGCCTGGCCCGAGGATCGTGCCGAAACGCTGCGCGAGGGCGCAGGTTGCATGGGCATCAACGACGGGAAAGCGGGCCTGCGACGGGGTCATGCGCCGACATTACCCGGCATGCCCGGGGCTGCAAGCCAGATCAGGCGCGCGCCAGGTCCGGAACCGGCAGGGCCTTTGGTGAACTTGGCAGGTCCGGCGCGCGGAACCGGACCACCGTGGCCCCGCCCGATACCGGTTCGACGCAACAGATGAGCGGCGTGCCGTCCGCCATGTTGAGGCGTGCCTCCCACCGGGCGCGTTCGCGCAGGGTCAGGACGAAATCGCGGATATCGCCCCAGATCGGTGAGGCCCGGCAGGCGGTTTGCCACAGGCGCGTGGCGTCGATTACCGTCACCTCGGCCAGTGATCCGTCCGGGTCGCTGTCCCACAGGGCCCGATACGGCGCGTTGGCATAGCTGAGCACGCCCAGCGGGGTAAAGACCGCGATGGCGTCGTCGATGCTGTCGAGCACCGACTGGTTGAGTTCCAGTTCGGTGCGGAAGCGGCGGGTCAGCGAAATCTCGGCGCTGATGTCTTCCAGCAGGAAGGCGATGGCGCCGTCGGGATGCGGCCGCCCGGTGATGCGGTAGGTCAGCCCCGACGGCAGCGACCAGGTTTCGCAATACCGGTCGTCGGAGGCGGCGGCGACGAGGGCCGCCAGATCCTCGCGCCAGCAATTGTAGTTCTTGGGCTCCGGCATCATGCGGTTTTCGCGCAACCCGTCGAAGAAAGACATGAGGTTCGGTCGTCGGCTCAGGAATTCGGCGGAGAGATCCGACAGGTCGATCAGTGCCGGGTTGAAAAGGGCCAGCCGCCGGTCGCGGTCAAAGACGGCCAGCCCGGTCGGCAGATGTGCAAAGGTTTTGGTCAGGGTCTGGACGAAATCGCGCTGCGCGATTTCGGCCCGCACCACCGCGTCGATATCGCCGGCATAGTTGAGCCAGCTGCCGTGGGACCGAGCCGAACAGACCTCGTACCAGCGGCGGTTTCTGCGATCCTCCGATCCGACGCTGGTGCGGATGCGGGTCGGATCGTCGGTCGGGGCCAGAACGATGTCGAAGAGCGGATCCTCGGGCCGGTCATGCCCGACGTCCCGGCACAGCCGCATGTAGGCGTCGTTGCACCAGAGTACCCGACCCTGAACGTCGCATTGCCAGATCGGATGCGGCGCTGTGGCCATGGCGGTGCGCAAGAGGCTCAGTTCGCGATGGCGCAGGAATGCCTCGTGCTGCTCTGCCGCGCTGGGGGCGGGACTGTCGAGGATGATCCGCGTTGCCTTGCCGTCGCGCAGGATGCGCAGACCCGAGCCGCTCGTATCGGCGGCCCGAAGCCGCAGATCGGTTTCGGGCGGCGCGTCGGGCAGGTCGGGAAAGCGTGGCCGCAGCGCCGCGGTCAGCCCGGCCCAGTCATCGACGCCCGGTAGCGTGTCCAGCAGCGCCTGCGCCGGGGGCGAGGCGTTCACGATGTCGTCCCCGTCAAACAGGATGACCGCCTGTTCCGGTGCTTGGGCGTCGGCCTTTGGCCGGACAGGCGACCGCCGCAGCAGGAACTGGGCAAGAAGAGCGGCCAGAGTCGCGCCGATACCAATGCAGAATGCCAGAAAGACGTCCAAAGCCCGCCCCGCTATCCATGTGATCTGGTGCGCAGCTTGCCGACAGGCCGTTAAGAGTGGGTTAACCGCGTTGCGTCGGGTAGCGTATCACGCCAGAATCGGACGATTTTCCCCGATGGCAAAGCTGTTGCCGCTGCCCTGGGGCACGATCTTGGCCCGCGGCCAGACCACTTCGACAATGGCGCCACTGCGCTCGGCCTGTTCGGAGGCGGGCAGGAACGGGTCAGCGCCGTTGGCAAAGCTCAGTTCGGCCCCGGTGCGTTCCAGAAGCGTCTTGGCGATGAAGAGACCCAGCCCCATACCTTCGTATTCAGGGCGCGCGGATTTTCGCGCCTCGGTGCGGCGGCGCCCCACGAACGGGTCGCCGATCCGGCCGATCAGATGCGCCGGAAATCCCGGTCCGTCGTCGAGAATGCGGATGGTGATCTGCGCGTCGCTCCAGATCGCCTCGACCCAGATGGTGCTGCGGGCGAAATCGACGGCGTTCTGTACCAGGTTACGCAGGCCGTGAATGACCTCGGGGCGCCGCAGGATCTGCGGCTGGTCCGGGTCGGCGCCGGGCGCGGGCTCTTCGTTGATCAGGATGACCTTGCCGCGCCCCTCGTGCGGTTCGGCGGCTTCGCGGATGACCTCGACCAGGGGCGCCTGGCGCATCTGCAGGTCGTCCTTGCCCGCGCGCCCCATGGAACGCAGGATATCGCGGCAGCGGTCGGCCTGTTCGCGGATCAGCCGGGCATCTTCCTGCAGGTCGGGATGGTCGTCCAGATCCTCGATCAGTTCCGAGGAGGTGAGCTTGATCGTCGCGAGCGGCGTGCCCAGTTCATGCGCCGCCGCCGCCACCACGCCGCCCAGATCGTTGAGCTTTTGCGCCCGAGCCAGCGCCATCTGCGTGGCCGCGAGCGCATCCGACATCGAATGCATTTCCGCCGTGATGCGGCGGGCGTAGATCGAAATGAAGATCAGCGCGATGGTGATGGCGAACCACTGACCATAGATGAAGATGTCCGGAATGCGCAGGATCGTACCATCCGCCGTGCGCAGCGGCAGGTGATAGACCATGAGCGCAGTGATCAGCAGAAATGCCGTGGTGCCCAGAAGCACGGTCGAGCGCAGCGTCAGAAACGCCGCCGACACGGTGACCGGCGCCAGCACCAGCAGCGAAAACGGATTGTGCAGGCCGCCGGTCAGGAAAAGCAGAAAACACAGCTGAAGCACGTCGAACATGACCATCATCAGGTTCTCGGTCTCGCTCAGCCGCTTGTTTTCGGGGAAAACGAAGATCGCGATCATGTTGCCCATGACCGAAACGCCGACGGCGAGGTAGCACAGACCCAGCTCGAGCTGCAGGTTATAAAGATACTGCGCGACGGTCAGCGCCACGATCTGGCCCGCGATGGCGAACCAGCGCAGCAGGATCATGGTGCGCAGGCGGATCCAGTTGCTGCGGTTGCGCGCGCTCAGCAGGCTGCTGTCGATGTCGGTCATCTGCGCCTATCTGTCCCTTGCACATCGCACCTCAATGGTTAGCTCTGGGCAAGGTAAAGCAGCTTGCGCGGCCCGGAAAGGAAAATGGCATGGTCAGGATAGCGGCAATCTCGGCAGGGGTGGCGGTGGCCGCGCTCTTGGGGGGTGTCTGGTACGTGACGGCGCCGCAGGGCGGGGGCGGTCAGTTCGCCGACTGCATCAGTGGCCAGATCGCCGGTGGCAGCGGCGGCATAGGCGGCCCGTTCGAGCTGGTCAATTCGGACGGTCAGACCGTGACCGATGCCGATGTGATCACCAAGCCGTCGCTGGTCTATTTCGGCTATACCTTCTGTCCCGATGTCTGCCCGCTCGACACTGCGCGCAACGCCGAAGCCGTCGACGTGCTGGCCGAGCGGGGCGAGGAGGTGACGCCGATCTTCATCTCCATCGACCCGGCCCGCGACACACCCGAAGTGGTGGGCCAGTTCGCGTCGAACCTGCATGAAAACATGATCGGCCTCACCGGCAGCCCCGAACAGGTCAAGGCCGCAAGCCAGGCCTACCGTACCTACTACCAGTCGCAGGACGACGGGTCGGACCCCTACTATCTGGTCGATCATTCGACCTTTACCTATCTGGTCCTGCCCGAGCATGGATTTGTCGAATACTTCCGTCGCGATGTCCCGCCCGAGGAACTGGCCGACCGGGTCGGCTGCTTTCTCGACAAGGTCTGAGCCTGCATAAGATTTGACCACCCCAAAAGGCCGGGCTAGGTTCCTGATCAGGATAAGATTTTCCGGGGGTGATCACTTGGCAGACCGCGCGGCGCACGATTTGGGAGAGGACAAGTCCCTCCTGCTGGTCGATGATGATGAACCGTTTCTGAAGCGGCTGGCCAAGGCCATGGAAAAGCGCGGATTCGAGGTAGAGACCGCCGGGTCGGTGGTGGCCGGGTCCGCCATCGCAACGGCACGCCCGCCGGCCTATGCGGTTGTCGATCTGCGGCTTGAGGATGGCAACGGGCTCGACGTGGTCGAAGTGCTGCGCGACAAGCGGCCTGATTGCCGGGTCGTGGTGCTGACCGGCTATGGCGCCATCGCCACGGCGGTGGCCGCGGTCAAGATCGGCGCGACCGACTACCTGTCGAAACCGGCTGACGCCACCGACATCACCAACGCACTGCTGGCCAAGACCGATGACCTGCCGCCGCCGCCGGAAAACCCGATGAGCGCGGACCGCGTGCGGTGGGAACATATCCAGCGGGTCTATGAGCTCTGCGACCGCAATGTGAGCGAAACCGCCCGCAGGCTCAACATGCATCGCCGCACGCTCCAGAGGATTCTGGCTAAACGGTCGCCGCGCTAGCGCAGCCCGACCTCAAAGGTCGTAACGTTTCAACACACGCGGCGCGACGGGGGCGTCGTCCCACAGGCCCCAATCCTCGAACCCGCGGCTTTGGTAATAGGCCAGGCCCTGCGCGTTGTCGGCGCGGATCACGGCGATGATGGCGGCGTATCCCAAGGTCCGGGCGGCGTCCTTCGTGGCCTCGAACAGCGCCGATCCGACGCCGATCCCGGTCTGGCCCAGCCGCACGAAACTGGCGATGTCGCAGCAGGTGTCGGGCAAGTCCGGATGCGGCTCGATCCATTGAAAGCCCAGAATCCGGCCCGCCGCATCCTCGGCAACCCGCCAGGCAGAGCGATCCGGGCTGCTGTCCATCCAGTCCTGCAGCATGTCGCGCGTCACCGGGTCGGTCATGGCGGTTGTGCCGCCCTTGGCGATGATCCCATTGAGCAGGTCCGCCATCTCGCGCGTGTCGAGCCTGCCTGCCGGGCGCACCGTCATGGTCATAGCTGTGCCATCAGGGCGGCGTGGCGGGCAGTGAATTCGCTGCGTGCCTCGACCGGCGGGCGCAGCACGATCGACAGGCCGTCCATGAACTTGGGGTCGGGCCGCCCGAAAAAGCGGTTGGCCTCGGTATCGGTGAACCCGGCGATCTGCGTCGCCTCCATCCAGGCGCTGATCTTGTCGGCGCGCTTGATCTGCTTCTTGACGCTGAGCGGGATCTGCGCGGGCAGACCAAAGCGCAGGTGGATCGCGGCGGTCAGCCGATCGTCGAGCGCGCCGTATCCCGGCCCCACCGCTGCCTTCACGGGGGAAATCATGTCGCCGATGACGTATTCCGGTGCATCATGCAGCAGCGCGGCCATGTGCCATTTCACCGGCGCGTCTGGGCAGAGCCGTCCGTAGATCGTTTCGACCAGCAGCGAATGTTCAGCCACGGAATAGGCATAATCGCCGCGCGTCTGGCCGTTCCAGCGCGCGACAAAGGCCAGCCCGTGGGCGATATCCTCGATCTCGATATCGACGGGGGTGGGGTCCAGCAGGTCAAGCCTGCGGCCCGACAGCATGCGCTGCCATGCACGAGGTTGCCTGGCCATGGATCAGATCGGAATGTCGGTGGTGGCGAAGACGTGGTTGCCATGCAGCTTGCCGACATGGCGGTAGTTCAGGCCGCGGAAACTGCGTTTGATCCATTCCGGCTTGTTGAAATACTCCAGGATCAGGATCGGCTGCCAGCGATGGATCAGATGGAACGCCCCCAGCAGCGCCTGCTTTTCGTGCCCTTCGACATCAAGCTGCAGCAGGCTCACCTTGCGCTCCAGCGGCACGGTGTAGTCCAGCATGGCCGCGTTGACCGCCTCGACCCCCGGCCCATCCTCGGTCACGAAATGCGACAGGCCGCCCAGTGACTTGCCAGCCTCGTCACGGGTGCGGAACCGCAGTTCTCCGGGGCGGTTCGACAGCGCGGCATTGGTGAGCGCCACGTTCTTCAGTCCGTTCATCGCCACGGTTTCGCGGGCCGCGGCGAAATTGCCGGGGTTCGGCTCGAACGCCCAAAGCCGCGCGTCGGGGGCAAGCGCACTCGACAGCGCGGGAATGAAATCGCCGAAGAACGCCCCGGCGTGGATCACGTCGCCATCGCCCGCATGGGCGCGCATGAAGCGCAGCGTTTCAGGCTCATAGGCCTTGCCCGACAACACCGCCCTGGCGGCGGGTCGATCCTCGAGCCCCTCGGGAATGCAATAGCTTCCGTATTCGTTCGTCGGTATCTGGGTGGGGGCGTCCAAGAAGACAGTCCTTTCGTCGCTCCGGCTGTTGCGCCGGAAGGGCAGGCCGCAGCCCGTGGTCGCAGGGATTCTGATCTACGTTGCCTGTCAAATCAAGGGATGCTACGTGCCGCGTCAACACGACATTGAAAGTTGGAGAGCCGAGATGGCAAAAGACTATATCGTCAAGGACATTGGTTTGGCGGCCTACGGGCGCAAAGAGCTGGATATCGCAGAAACCGAAATGCCGGGCCTGATGGCCTGCCGCGAGGAATTCGGCGCGTCGAAGCCGCTGTCGGGTGCGCGCATCGTCGGGTCGCTTCACATGACGATCCAGACCGCCTGCCTGATCGAAACGCTGGTGGCGCTGGGCGCAGACGTGCGCTGGGCCTCGTGCAACATCTTCTCGACCCAGGATCACGCCGCGGCCGTCATCGCCGAAGCCGGTGTTCCGGTCTTTGCGGTCAAGGGCCAAAGCCTTGAAGAGCATTGGGATTATCTCGACAAATCCTTCATGTTCGAAGATGGCCCGAACATGATCCTCGACGATGGCGGCGACGCCACGCTTTATGTTCTGCTGGGGGCCCGCGCCGAGGCAGGCGAGGAGATCATCCCGGTTCCGTCCTCGGAAGAGGAAGAGGTGATCAAGAAGCAGATCGCCAAGCGCATGGAAGCCAGCCCCGGCTGGTTCACCAAGATCCGCGACCAGATCAAGGGCGTGTCCGAGGAAACCACTACCGGCGTGCACCGTCTTTACGAACTGGTCAAGCAGGGCCAGCTGCCCTTCCCGGCGATCAACGTGAACGATTCGGTGACCAAGTCGAAGTTCGACAACAAGTACGGTTGCAAGGAATCGCTTGTCGACGGCATCCGCCGCGCCACCGACACCATGATGGCAGGCAAGGTCGCCGTGGTCATGGGCTATGGCGATGTCGGCAAAGGCTCTGCCGCATCGCTGCACGGCGCCGGTGCCCGCGTGAAGGTGACCGAGGTCGACCCGATCTGCGCGCTGCAGGCCGCCATGGACGGCTTTGAGGTCGTGCGTCTTGAGGATGTGATCAGCTCTGCCGACATCTTCATCACCACCACCGGCAACAAGGACGTGATCCGCATCGAGCATATGCGCGAGATGAAGGACATGGCCATCGTCGGCAACATTGGCCACTTCGACAACGAAATCCAGGTCGCCGCGCTCAAGAACCACAAGTGGACCAACATCAAGGAACAGGTGGACATGATCGAGATGCCTTCGGGCAACCGCATCATCCTTCTGTCCGAAGGCCGTCTGCTGAACCTGGGCAACGCCACCGGCCACCCGTCCTTCGTGATGTCGGCGTCCTTCACCAACCAGGTGCTGGCGCAGATCGAACTTTGGACCAAGGGCGAGCAGTATGCCAACGAGGTCTACATCCTGCCCAAGCATCTGGACGAAAAGGTTGCGCGTCTGCATCTGGGCCGCATCGGTGTGCGCCTGACCGAGCTGAACGCCGAACAGGCCGCCTATATCGGCGTGTCGCCCGAAGGCCCGTTCAAGCCCGAGCACTACCGCTATTGATCTTGCCGGTCCGACGCCCATCTTGGGCGTATGACCGAGCCCCGAAAAACACGCCGCCCCGCCTTGCGCCGGGCGGCGTTTCTGCTTCTGCTGATCCTTGCGGTGCTGTCTGGTGTCGCGCTGGTGCGGCATCCCGAAACTCCGCTGCCGGATCAGTGGAACCTGTGGGAGCCGTTGCGCATCGCCGATCCCGTCACCCCTGTCACCGGGTTCAAGCTGCGCCGCGCGCTCGACACCGACGGGATGTGCCGCGCGGTGCTGGCCGACGCCGGGGCGGCCTTTGACGCCTTGCCAGAGCTGGAAGAATCCGCCCAGTGCCATATCCGCGACCGTCTGGCCGTCAGCGGCCTGTCTGGCACCCGGCTTGCGCGGGTCGAAACCTCTTGTGAAACGGCGTTGCGCCTGGCGCTCTGGATCATGCACGGGGTCCAGCCTGCCGCGGAACAGGCCTTTGGCACAGGGGTGCGGCAGGTGCACCACTTTTCCAGTTACAATTGCCGCGCCATCCGCACGGTCAGCGGCCGCACCGGCCGGATGAGCACCCACGCCACCGCCAGCGCCATCGACATCAGCGGCGTCACGCTGGAGGACGGGCGGCGGATCAGCCTGCTGGGCGGCTGGGACGATCCCGACACCGGCCCGTTCCTGCGTGCGCTGCGCGACAGCAGCTGCGCCTGGTTCGGCACGACCCTGGGGCCGGACTACAACGCGCTGCACGCCGATCACTTCCATCTGCAGAACCGGGGCTACGGCACCTGCCGCTGACCTGTCGCGCCGCCGCACGACCGGCGCACCGCGCCTGATAAATGGTTCCGCAGTGCCGATGACCGCCCGCGGGTTGTGCAGAATATCGCCAGCGTGCGGCCGCCAGGGCCTGCCTTGGCCTGCCCAGCCATGGCCATGCAGATGTTTCCGGTTTTTCGCGCAGAAATTTCGACCCCTACCGATACGAAAACCCCTCTTATTTTCAATGCGTTGACATACGCGATTCGTGACTAACGTATTGGTTCCCGGGACTATTTCAGCTTCGGCGGAAACCCCCACGACCAGCGCGAGGTTGGATTGGCATAACGTCATCAACGCTGAGGAGATCAGATATGACCTTCAAAGACTTCATGCTTGGAACCACAGTTGCCGCCCTTGTTGCCGGGGGTGCAGTGGCACAGACGACAGACAGCATCACCGAAGACACGCAGGCACCCGCCGCTGAAAGCGAAAGCACGGGCGGCAGCGATATGTCGACCGATCAGACCACGACCGAGGAAAGCGGTTCGGAAGACAGCGATTCGGACATGTCGACCGACGATTCTTCGACCGACGGTTCGGACGACATGGCCACCGAAGAGCCGATGGCTGACGATGGCGCCAGCGACACGGCGACCGAAGAGCCGATGGCGGACGAGGGCACCAGCGACATGGCCACCGAAGAGCCGATGGACGGCGAAGCCGGTTCGACCATGGCACCCGAAGCCGAAACCACCGATGTCCCAACTGACATTGCGAGCATGACCGTGGGGGATATCCTTGGTCAGAACGTGATGGGTGTTGAAGACGAATCCGTCGGCGAAATCGACTATGTCATCGACGACGGCGGTGTCGTGTCCTTCGTGATCGGCGTTGGCGGCTTCCTGGGTCTTGGCGAATACACCGTCGCCATCCCGGCCGATCAGTTCAGCCTGGACGAAGAGGGTCGGCTGACCCTTGGTTCCATGACCAAGAGCGATCTGGAAGCCCAGCCGGAGTTCGACGAAAGCACAGCAGAAAATCTGCCCGAAGACATGACTATCGGCAGCCTGATGTAAGCTGTCCCTGTCAAGTTCAGGATTGGCGCGCCTTCGGGCGCGCCTTTTCCGTTTGCGGGGCGGCCTTCCGCAGCGTGTCGTCTGGTCTGGTGTCGCAATCGGGCATCGGGGGGAAAAACGTCATAGATTAATCATTGTCAGGCGGATCAAACGCGGTAACCATGCCCACATGTGTTCGGAACTAACCGGACTGATAGTAGGGAAAAGACGGGCAACAGCCCGCAACGGGGGAAAATCCATGGGGAAAAGAGACGACCTGATCGCCAAGTATGCCGATGATCTGCGCACAAAGTGCGGGATGGAACCGGACATGGCGCTGCTGACGAAGGTGACCATCGGCTGCGGACCGGCAATCTACAACGCCGATGCCTCGACCGTGGCGGCCGGTCAGGAGCACGAGCTTGAGACAGTGAAGGACAACTTCCTTGTCAAGAAACTGGGCCTTGCCGACGGGCCGCAGCTGATGGAGGCAATCCATTCGGTGATCGAAACCTATGGCAAATCCGAGCGGAACAAGTACCGCGCGGTGATCTACTACATGCTGACCAAGCATTTCGGCAAGGAATCGGTCTACGGCTGATCGGTGCCCCTTGCTGTACGGACGAAAGGCCCCGGCAGGGGCCTTTTTGTTGCGCGAAGGTTAAGAATTTAGGTTGAAAGCCAAATGCTTAGCCTTTGCCGAGAGCGGGTTTCGGCGGTAAGAAGGGTCATTGCGCCAGGAAGGCCGAGACCTGACAAAATTCACGACCGATGCTGTGGGAGCATTGTGGGGTGATGGGGGTTTCGGCATCGGCCGGAACCCCCGCTTTCGTTCAGGCCCGGTACAGGTCTCGGGGCACGGCAGAGCTCAGGCGAAAAGCCCCAGGATCAGACCGATCACCGTCGGGCCCAGCACCGCATACCCGCCGTCGATGATCATCAGCTTCTGCGGGCGGCGCGCGTAGGCGTAGTTCATCGTGACCCATGGGGCGAGGATGAAGAGCCCGACGCCCAACCCGGACAGCAGCCCCTTGGTGGCGGTATCGATCCCGGCGCTGGCAAAGACGTGCCGCATCATACCGGCCATCAGAATCGCGGCGACAAAGCTGATCACGAACGGCACCACCGAGAATTCGCCCGTGGGCTTTCCCTCGGCATCCATGGGAACGCCTGCCGCTTCCATCCACGGTCTGGCAAGTGTCATGTACCAGACCGCCCCGGTGGCAAAGCAGCCCAGGGCCGCGATGATGACAGACAGGTATCCCATGAGGCTTCTCCGGCTGTGAGATCTCTCACAGACTGCCATTCGGCCCGAATTCTGTCCAGAACGGCCTGCGCGGCTGTAGCTTCGGATGAAAAGGGAAGCGGATCAGAACGCCGCGGCGGGAATCGGTGTCACCGGCTGTGCAGGGGCATCGCCGCCCATGATCAGCGTCCACCAGATCTTGCCGTTGGGCTCCTGATACCAGGAAAAGCCCATGTCGCGGGCTTTGGCATCCACGATCACGTCGCGGGTTGCCGGGTCTTCCATCCAGGCGGCCAGCGTCTCAAGCTCGGTCTCGTAGGTTTCCGAGATGTTTTCGCCCAGCATCTGGCCGGAATAGCCCGCGCGACGCACGCGGTCGATCGGCGACGACCCGTCGGATCCAAAATGCCAAGGCCGGTTCTGCACAGACATGTCGCGCGAATGGGTGGCGGCGGCGGCATTCAGCGCCGAATCAAGCTGCACCGTCGGCGCACCGGCGGCCTGCCGGAGGGAGTTCACCGAATCGAGCATACGGAACTGGATGCGCCCCTCGGCACCTGGCCCGATGTTGTAGACCCGCGGCAGCGGCTTGCCGTCGGGGCCGATGGTCGGCTGGGACGGTGGGGCCGCGCAGGCCGCCAGGACCAAAGCCGCGGACGTCAGGAGAATCAGGATACGGGTCATGATGGTGCCACCTTCAGAGTGAGATGGAACCGGCATATAGTGCCCTGCGTTGCACTTCAAACCCACATAAGCGTGACGGCGGGGCCTAACGGGCGTTTGATTTGCGACTGCGGCATTACCGCAATATGATCAGGGCTTAATTCCATCCGAGGAGGAATCGGTGATATGACCACTTCGACATCCAAAACGGTCGGTCGACGCGCCTTTCTGGCAGGGTCTGCCGCCATGCTTGGCGCACCGGCCCTGGCCCAAAGCGTGAACGGCGACGGGACCGTCGAGATCGAGCGCGATATTTCCAAGATTGTGCGCCGCAACGTTTCAAGCTTTCGGTCGCTGGACTGGCGCCCCTACTTTTCCAACCTGAACAACGGTGCGATCTTGGTCGATACCACCAGCCGCGCCTTGCATTACTGGTCGGAAGACCGGAGCACCTACAAGCTTTACCCGACCTCCGTGCCGCTGACCGAGGATCTGACCCGGCGCGGCCGCACCCGGATCGTTCTCAAGGATCCCGAGCCCGACTGGCGCCCGACGCCATCGATGAAGCAGCGCAATCCGGAATGGCCGGATTACGTGCCGCCGGGTCCCGACAACCCATTGGGCACCCGCGCCCTGCACCTGAGCTGGACCTACTACCGGATCCACGGCACCCACGATACGCGCAAGATCGGGCGCCGGTCTTCGAACGGCTGCATCGGTCTTTATAACGAGCATATCGAGCAGCTTTACGAGCTGGCGAATGTGGGTACACAGGTGTTGCTAATTTGACGCCACGGCGGCGATCCGCTTTGGCGGCGAAGCAAGATAGGTTTGCATTCCCAAGGTTTTGCTGCTTAGAACGAGTCACGAGGTAAGTCTTGGGGGCCTGTCGTCAGTATACCTGTATCTGGTAACGGCAGGCAAATATCTGGAGGATATAGTATGAAGAAACTCGCTCTCGCCGCCGCAGTGACCGCCGCTGCTTCGACCGCAATGGCCGGTTCGTATGCAAAAGACGACGTTGTCATGGAACCGATGGTTGTTGTCGAAGAGACCACTCAGGCCTCTTCGTCCGCTGGCATCCTGGTTCCGCTGATCCTGATCGCCATCGTGGCGGCAGCTGCTGCGTCCAACTAAGCCTACCGGTTTAGAGAAAACAGAAAGGCGCTGCTTCGGCAGCGCCTTTTTCTTTGTGCGGGTCGGGTGAAGACCGCGCGCCGGGTCGCGTCACGCGTCAGCGCAGCCAGCCTTCGAGGTTCTCTTCGATCACCGCCGACAGCGCCTTGATATGCGCCGGATCGTCGTTGAGGCAGGGAATATAGGTGAACTGCTCGCCGCCCGCCTCTTCAAAGCTTTCCTTGATCTCTTCGTTGATCTCTTCCAGCGTTTCGATGCAGTCGGCAGAAAAGGCAGGCGCGCAGACGGCGATGTTCTTTTTGCCGTCCTCGGCGGCCAGCCGCGCCACCTCTTCCACCGTGTAGGGCTTCAGCCATTCCTCGGGGCCGAATTTCGACTGGAAGGTGGTCTTGATCTCGGTCTCGTCCCAGCCCAGCCGTTCGCGCAGCAGGCGCGTCGTTTTCTGACACTGGCAGTGGTAGGGATCGCCTTCGAGCAGATAGCGTTTCGGCACACCGTGATAGGAGCAGCACAGGATGTCGGGCCGCGTGTCGAGCTTGGCGTAGGCGGCCTCGATCGACTGTGCCAGCGCCTCGATATACAGCGGGTGCTGGTAATAGGGGTCGACGGTGCGCACCGTCGGCTGCCATTTCTCGTCCATCAGCACGCGAAAGAACTGGTCGTTCGCGGTGGCCGAGGTGGCGCCCGCGTAATGCGGATAAAGCGGAAAGAACAGGATCTTGCGGCACCCGGCGTCGATCATCGCCCGCACTTTGGACCGGGTCGACGGGTTGCCGTAGCGCATGCAGAAATCCACCACGACCTGATCGCCATAGCGGTCGTGCATGGCCTTGCTGATGGCGGCGGTCTGGTCCTTGGTGATGGTCATCAGCGGGCTTTCGCCCTGCTCTTCGTTCCAGATCGACTTGTAGGCCTCGCCGGAACTGAAGGGGCGCTTGGTCAGGATGATAAGCTGCAAAAGCGGCTGCCAGAGCCACGGTGAATAGTCGATCACGCGGCGGTCCGACAGGAATTCGTTCAGGTACCGGCGCATCGACCAGTAATCGTAATTGTCGGGCGTGCCGAGGTTGGCCAGCAGGATGCCGACCTTGGCAGGCGGCACCTTGGGGTGATCGGTCGGCGCGTGCGTGGGCCGTTGCGCGGATTTCGTGGCGTCCAGCATGGTCGAATCCTGATCTTTCTGCGGTTCTGCGTGAGATAAAGCCTGGGCCGGGAAGGTCAATCTTTCAAAGGCGTCTCGCGGGTGCCCAGGGCCTCGGCCAGTCGGGCGGTGGCTGATCCGGGGCGCAGCGGTTGCGGTTGGCTGTCGTCCGGTGCCCATCCGGTCAGCACGATAAGCTCGAAGGTCGCCGGAACCCGGCCGTCCGCGCCCGCAAAGCTTTCGGCATAAATCGCGGCGGCGCGCAGCAGCACCTGCCGCCGGGTCGGATGACGCAGCCGCGCGGCCAGCGCATTCGCCTCGCCCATCGCGCGCAGATCGCGCATCAGGTCGAGCGGCGTGGCATAGGTTGCGGTCAGCGGCAGCGAATCCGCCACCGGCAGCGCCAGCCCGGCGCGCTGCAAAAGCGCGCCCAGATCGCGGATTTCCCCCATCGGGGCCACCCGGGGCGACAGCCCGCCGGTCACCTCGATCTCGGCCTGGCCCAAGGCGCTTCGCAGCTGGTGCAGCGTCTGCCCGCCAAAGGCCACCGCCAGCAACAGCCCATCGGGCCGCAGCGCACGGCGGCACTGGATCAGCTGGCCAACCGGGTCGTCGGCCCAGTGCAGCGCCATGGCATGCACCACCAGATCATGCGCTTGCGGTTCAAGCCCGAGCACCGGATCGTCAGCGACGATGCGCGCCTGTGGCAGCGCGGTTTGCCACGGCTCGGCAAAGGCCGTGACGACGGCGGGCGCGGTAAACGTCTTGTTAACCATCGCCAGCCGATCCTGCACCTCCTGGGCGGCAGCCTCGTGCAGGAACAGCGCGGGCGCCTTTGCGGCGCGTGCGCGGTGCAGGGCCAGGGCGGTGCGGTCGGTCAGGGGGGCGGGACTGGACATGAGGGGCTAGATAGGATGCTGCGGGACGGGTTGCAAACGGCGCTGCGTCTGATCTATCCGCCGCGCTGCCTGTCCTGCGGCGGGCTGGTCGAAACGGATTTCGGCCTTTGCGGCGCCTGCTGGCGCGATACGCCGTTCATTTCGGGCCTTATCTGCGACCTGTGTGGCGTGCCCCTTCCAGGATCGTCGGACCGGGTAGAGCATTGCGACGATTGCCTGACCGTGGCGCGCCCCTGGGCGCAGGGCCGGGCAGCCCTGCTTTATCGTGACACCGCGCGGCGGCTGGTGCTGGCGCTCAAGCATGGTGACCGGCACGACATCGCCGCCCCCGCCGCGGGCTGGATGGCGCGCGGTCTGCGCCCGCTGGTGACGCCGGACACGCTGGTGGTGCCGGTGCCGCTGCATCTGCGTCGGCTGATCCGCCGCCGCTACAACCAGTCCGCCCTGCTGGCCCGCGCGCTGGCCAACGAGCTCGACCTCGACTGGTGTCCGGATGCGCTCGAACGGGTGACACACACGCCGTCGCTGGATGGACAGAGCCGCGATCAGCGATTCGCCACGCTGAGCGGGGCGCTGCGGTCCAGGCCTGCGCGGGCCGGGGGGCTGGCCGACAGGCCGGTGCTTTTGGTGGATGATGTCATGACCTCGGGCGCGACGCTGGCGGCGGCCGCCGACGCCTGCCATGCCGCGGGCGCAGGCGCGGTCTGCGTTGCGGTACTGGCACGCGTTGCAAAGGACACCTAAATCCCTGACAAAGGGATAAAGGATAACGACATGCCGACCATCGACATCTACACCTCGCCGCTCTGCGGCTTCTGCCATGCTGCGAAACGCCTGCTCAAGAGCAAGGGCGCCACGTTCAACGAAATCGACGTCCTGGCCGACCCCAGCCGCAAGCCCGAGATGATCGAGCGCGCCAACGGCGGCCGGACGGTGCCGCAGATCTTTGTCGGCGACACTCATGTGGGCGGCTGCGACGAGCTTTACGAGCTGGAACGGGCGGGCAAGCTGGACCCGCTTCTGGCGGCCTGATGCGCGCCGCCCTCCTGCAGATCACCGCGTCGGACGATCCGGGGCAGAACCTGCGGGTGGTGTCGGAGTTGCTGCGTCACGCGGTGAAGGAAGGCGCGGGCCTCGTCCTGACGCCCGAGGTCACCAATTGCGTGTCGTTGGACCGCAAGCATCAGGCGCGTGTCCTGAAACCGCAGGCCGAGGATCCGACCCTTGCGGGCCTGCAGGAAGAGGCGGCGCGCCTGGGTGTCTGGCTTCTGATCGGATCGCTCGCGCTGCGGGCCGAGCCACCCGAGGAGCGGTTCGTGAACCGGTCCTTCCTGATCGGGCCGGACGGCGGCATCGTGGCCTGGTACGACAAGATGCACATGTTCGACGTTCAGGTGTCAGAGGCGGAAACCTACCGCGAATCAAGCGGATATGCCCCCGGGGGCCGTGCCGTTTTGGCCGATGCCGGGTTTGCGAAGATCGGCATGACCGTGTGCTACGACCTGCGGTTCGCCTACCTCTACCGGGCGCTGGCGCAGGCCGGTGCCGAGGTGCTGACCGTACCGTCGGCTTTTTCGCCCGGCACCGGGCCCATGCACTGGGAACCGCTGCTGCGCGCCCGCGCGATCGAAACGGGCAGCTATGTGCTGGCCCCCGCGCAGGTCGGCCAGCACGCGGCGTCGGCAGGCAAGAGCCGCCGCACCTACGGTCACTCAATGGCGGTGTCGCCCTGGGGCGAGGTGCTGCTGGACGCGGGCGAAACCGTGGGCGCGCACTTCGTCGACCTTGACCTGGGCGAGGTCGCCAAGGCGCGCGCGCGAATCCCGTCGCTGTCCCATGACCGCGCGTTTTCGGGGCCCTGATGTCGTCCATCGACGCCCTTGCCATAACCCTGATCAGCGAATTGCTGACCGCCGACCAGTTGCTGCGCAATCGGCTGACGCGGGTGCTGCCGAACCGCATGGAAATCTCGCATTTCTCGGTGCTCAACCACCTGGCCCGCGGCGGGCAGGAGCGCAGCCCGGCGCAGCTGGCGCGCAGCTTTCACGTCACGCGGGGCGCGATGACCAACACGCTGGGCAAGCTCGAGGCGGCGGGCTTTGTGCACATCCGCCCGGACTGGGACGATGCGCGCAAGAAACTGGTCGCGATCTCGCCAGCGGGCCTTGCCGCGCGCGATGCGGCGCTGGCGGCGATCACGCCGCTGGTGTCGGATATCCTGTCAGAGCTGGGGGATCAGAAGGTGCGCACGGCGCTGCCCGTGTTGCGCGAGATTCGCCTGAAGCTGGAAAAAGGATAGGGTCGGCGAACCACCAGTCGCGGAAGTTTGGCTGCGCCCCGTCCGCCCTCTGGGCACCACGCCGTCCGATACCCGGCCCGGTCGTTCAGGTCGGTTTCAGCGCCGCCGTCACGTAGTTCACCGACAGGTCGCGCGACGATATCCGCCAGTTCCAGGTCACCGGGTTGAACTGGAAGCCCTTGCGGTCGACCGGGTCGAGCCCGGCCTGCCGCAGCAGGTCGAAAAGCTCGTCCGGGGTGATGAACTTGGACCACTCATGCGTCCCCTTGGGCAGCCAGCGCATCACGTATTCCGCCCCGACAATGGCCATGGCAAAGCTTTTCGGGTTGCGGTTCAGGGTCGAACAGATGTGCAGCCCGCCGGGTTTCAGCAGGGTCTGGCAGGCGGTGAGGTACCCCAGCGGGTCGGCCACGTGCTCCACCACTTCCATGTTCAGGACCACGTCGAACCGCTCTCCGGTCTCTGCCAGCGCCTCTGCGGTCGTGTGGCGGTAGTCGATGTCGAGCCCCGACTGTTCCGCATGGGTCTGTGCTACGGGAATATTTCTCTCTGCCGCGTCGACCCCCACGACCGTGGCCCCGAGCCGCGCCATCGGTTCGCACAAGAGCCCGCCGCCGCAGCCGATATCGAGGATGCGCAGCCCGGCAAAGGCGTCGGGCGCGTCAAGATTCCGCTCGAACTCTCCGGCGATCTGGTTGGTGATGTAGTCCAGGCGGCAGGGGTTCAGCATATGCAGCGGCTTGAATTTGCCGTTCGGATCCCACCACTCGGCGGCCATCGCTTCGAACTTCGCGATTTCGGACGGATCGACGGTGTTGGTTGTCATCTGAGAGTTTCCCATGGTCTTTTCCCCGCTGAACCCAATATAGATCAGGCATGGACAAAGACTTGGGCCAAAAACGCGCAGTTCAATACCTTTATCCGCCGATCGACCCCTTCGATCAGCGCATGATGGACGTGGGCGATGGTCATACCGTCTATGTGGAGCAATGCGGCAATCCCGACGGTGTGCCGGTCATCGTCTTTCATGGCGGACCGGGCGGCGGCTGCAGCCCGTCGATGCGGCGCTATTTCGATCCGCGGGTCTATCGCATCGTTCTGTTCGATCAGCGCGGCTGTGGCCGGTCGCGGCCCCATGCAAGCGTCACCGACAACACCACCTGGGACCTGGTGGCGGATATCGAACGCATCCGCACCGCGCTCGAGGTCGAGCGCTTTATCGTCTTCGGCGGCAGCTGGGGCGCGACGCTGGCGCTGATCTACGCGATCAGCCACCCCGAGCGCGTCAGCCACCTGGTGCTGCGGGGCGTGTTCCTGATGACGCAGGGCGAGCTTGACTGGTTCTATGGCGGCGGCGCCGGTCGCTTCTGGCCAGAGCCGTGGGCGCGATTTGTCGATCTGATCCCCGAGGACGAACAGGACGATCTGATCGCCGCCTATCACAAACGGCTCTTTTCCGGCGACCTGCGGATCGAGACGAAGTACGGCCGCGCCTGGTCGGCCTGGGAAAACGCGCTGGCCTCGGTCTATTCCAGCGGGCAGGGGGGCGAGGCGCCCGGCGATTATGCCCGTGCCTTTGCCCGGCTGGAAAACCACTATTTCACCAATGCCGGGTTCCTCGACCGCGACGGCTGGATCCTCGACAACGTCGACCGCATCCGCGACATCCCCGGGGTGATCGTGCAGGGCCGGTACGACATGATCTGCCCGCCGGTACGGGCATGGGAACTGGCGCGGGCCTGGCCCAATGCGGACCTGCGGATGATCCGCAACGCCGGGCATGCCTTGTCAGAGCCGGGGATCAGCGCCGAACTGGTGCGGGTCATGGACCAGATCGCCGAGACGCTCTGACCCGAGCGGCGCGTCCCGGGGCCACAGCAGGGTTTACAGCGGGCGCGAAGACGTTAACGTGGGTGTCACAAAATCAAGGGTGGCCCTAGCCGCGTGAATTCGGTTCTCAAAATCATTCTGCAACGTCTGGCACTTGGCGTGCTGACGTTGTTTATCGTCTCGGTGGTCATCTTCACGGCAGTCAACATGCTGCCCGGCGACTTTGCCCAGGCGATTTTGGGTCAGGGCGCCACGCCCGAGGCGGTGAATGCGATCCGCAGGGATCTTGGGCTCGATCAGCCGCCCGTGGTCCGCTACTTCCAATGGCTGGGCGACGCCGTGCAGGGCGATCTTGGCAATTCCTTCGCGCAGGCGAATTTCGCCAGTTTCGTCGGGGCCGATGGCAGTTCCAACATGGCGTCGGTGGCCAACCAGATCGCGCCGCGGTTCTGGAACACGATGTTTCTGGCCGGTGTGACGGCGGTGATCGCCGTGCCGTTCGCGGTGATCCTGGGCATTCTGGCCGCGCTTTACCGCAATTCCGCCTTCGACAAGTTCGCCAATATCTTCACGCTCAGCTCGATCAGCAGCCCGGAATTCTTCCTTGCCTATATCCTCATCCTGTTCCTGGCGGTGCTGAACCCGCTGTTGCCCAGCCTGTCGAACATCTTCGAGGGGATGAGCCTGGGCGAACGGCTGGAAAAGACGCTGCTGCCCGCGCTGACGCTGACGCTGGTGGTGACGGCGCACATGATGCGGATGACCCGCGCGGCGATCATCAACCTGCTGGCGTCGCCCTACATCGAGATGGCACGGCTCAAGGGCATCAGCCCGCTGCGGGTGATCGTGAAACACGCGCTGCCCAACGCGCTGGCCCCGATCATCAACGTGATCGCGCTCAACCTGGCCTACCTGATCACCGGCGTCGTCGTGGTCGAGGTGGTGTTCGTCTATCCGGGCATTGGCCAGCTTTTCGTTGACAGCGTCAAGATCCGCGACATCCCGGTGGTGCAGGCCTGCTGCCTGATCTTCGCGGGGGCGTACATTCTGCTGAACCTCACCGCCGACATCATGTCGATCATCTCGAACCCACGGCTGAGGCACCCGAAATGAGCATCTGGCTGCAGATCATCGCCGTGCTGGCGTTCTGCCTGGCCGGTGGCTGGGTGTTCCGCTTTGCCGGAATCAAGGCGACCGATGGCAAACCCTTCTACCGCGACATGCCGCTGAGCGTGGCATTCGGCTATGTGCTTGGGGTCGTGCTGCTGATCTGGATCGTCTGGTCCTATTACCTGGCGCGCACGCTCGAGCCGCCAGAGGTCAACAAATACTTTTTCTTCCGCATCGCCATCGAAGGCTTCGTGATCTTCGCGATCATGGCGTGGCTGTTCCGCCTGCTGGGCCGGACGGTCGGCACGGCGGGCACGAAAAAGATGTTCCGCCAGATGCCGCTGACGGCGAGCTTTGGCATTCTGATGATCCTGATCTACGCGCTGCTGGCGATCTTTGCCGGGGCGCTGGCGCCCTACGGTCAGGAACAGATCGTGCCGGGTGTCGCCGCGAACATCCCTCCCGGCGGCAACCCCGCCATGGGCGGCAACCCGGACTTTCCGCTGGGCACCGACCAGATCGGCCGCGACATCCTGAGCCGTTTGATCTATGGCGCGCAGAACACCGTGGGCATCGCCTTTGCCACCACCTGCCTTGCGTTCTTCATCGGCGGTACGCTGGGCTTTCTGGCCGCGACGCTGGGCGGCTGGCTGGACCAGGTGCTCAGCCGCGGCGTGGATGTGCTGATGGCGATCCCGTCGCTGATCTTTGCGCTTTTGCTGATGACCATCGCCAGCGCCTGGGCCGGATCCGAAAAGGGGCTGCTGACCTTCTACATGGTCTTGATCATCGCCGTGATCGACAGCACCCGGGTGTTCCGGCTGGCGCGTGCAGTGGGCGCTAATATCGTCGTGATGGATTATATCGAGGCCGCGAAGCTGCGGGGCGAGGGGCTGGGATACCTGATCTTCAAGGAGATCCTGCCCAATGCCACGGCGCCGCTTCTGGCGGAGTTCGGGCTGCGCTTCTGTTTCGTCTTCCTGACCATCGCGTCGCTGTCGTTCCTGGGCGTCGGCATCCAGCCGCCGCTGGCGGACTGGGGCACGATGGTGCGGGACCTGGCGCAGTTCATCAACTTTGCCTCCTTCGCGCCGCAGGTGGCCAGCGCGCCGCTGCTCGCGGCGGGGGCGATTGCGTTGCTGACCGTGGCGGTCAATTTCGTGGTGGACTGGATGCTGCACAGATCCTCGGGCCTGAAGGAGTGAGGCGATGACGAACACACCGCCGAACCGCCTTCTGACCATGAAGGACATCTGGATCGAGGGCCGATCGGACGAGACCTGGAACCCGATCATCAACGGCGTCGATCTGCACCTCGATAAGGGCGAGGTGCTGGGCCTGATCGGGGAGTCCGGTGCCGGCAAATCCACCATGGGCCTGGCGGCCATGGGCTTTTGCCGCGATGGGGTGCGCATTTCCAGGGGAGAGGTCGATTTCGACGGCATCAACCTCGTGAAGGCCAGCGCCGAGGTCAAGCGCGGCCTTCTGGGCAAGCGCATCGCCTATGTGGCGCAATCGGCGGCGGCGTCGTTCAACCCCGCGCACAAGATCATCGATCAGCATACCGAAGGGCCAACGCAGCACGGCGTCATGTCAAAATCGGAAAGCGAACGCGACGCGATGGAGCTTTATGCCAAGCTGCGCCTGCCCGATCCCGACAACATCGGCTTTCGCTATCCGCACCAGGTCAGCGGCGGGCAGTTGCAGCGCGCGATGACGGCGATGGCCATGTCCTGCCGCCCCGATCTGATCATCTTTGACGAACCGACCACGGCGCTGGATGTCACCACGCAGATCGAGGTGCTGGCCAGCATCCGCGACATCGTCGACCAGTTCGGCACGGCGGCGATCTACATCACCCACGATCTGGCGGTGGTGGCGCAGATGGCCGACCGGATCAAGGTGTTGCTCAAGGGGGACGAGGTCGAAACCCAGGACACCCGCGCGATGCTCAGCCACCCCAAAGAGGACTATACCAAAAGCCTTTGGGCCGTGCGCGAATTCAAGCGTCCGCAGAAACCCGCCGTGCACACCAGCGCCACGCCGGTGGTGTCGGTGCAGGGCATCACCGCCGGGTACGGCAAGATCGACGTGCTGCACAACGTCAGCTTTGACATCCACGAAGGCCGCACCGTGGCCGTCGTGGGCGAATCCGGGTCGGGCAAATCCACGACCGCGCGCTGCATCACCGGCCTTTTGCCGCCGCGCAAGGGCACCATCGAATTCGACGGCGTGTCGCTGCCGCTGGATTACCGCAAGCGCAACAAGGACCAACTGCGCCAGGCGCAGATGATCTATCAGATGGCCGATACGGCGCTGAACCCGCGCAAGACCATCGGCGAAATCATCGGGCGGCCGGTGGAATTCTACATGGGCTTGAAAGGCCGCGACAAACGCCGCCGGGTCGAGGAACTGCTGGAAGAGATCGAATTGCCCGGCAGCCAGTACATCGACCGTCTGCCGTCGGAACTGTCTGGCGGTCAGAAACAGCGCATCGGCATCGCCCGGGCACTGGCGGCAGAGCCGCGGTTCATCATCTGCGACGAGGTGACAAGCGCGCTCGACCAGCTGGTCGCCGAAGGCATTCTGCGTCTGCTGGCCAAGTTGCAGGACGAACTGAAACTCAGCTATATGTTCATCACCCATGATCTGGCCACGGTCCGGTCGATCGCCGACGAGGTGGTCGTGATGAAGGATGGCGAGGTGGTCGAACAGGGCCCCAAGGTCGAAATGTTCAAGCCGCCGCACCACGCCTATACCGATCTGCTGCTCAGCTCGGTGCCGGAAATGGATCCGGACTGGCTCAGCAACCTGCTGCAGGAACGCGGAGTTGATAACATCGGCGACGCTGCGGTGAATAAGATGGACTAGGGAATCGCCCGCCAACACGGGTGTCATAATCGCAGGGCATACCCTGCACAGACTGCAACCAGGGAGACGAAGATGAGACATATCAGCAGACGCGGACTGCTCAAGACAGGTGCCGCCGCCGGTGTTCTGGCCGCAAGCGGCCTGCCGCTGCAGGCCCAGGCCAAGCGTGGCGGACGCCTGCGCGCGGGCCTGTCGGGGGCCAACACCTCGGACAGCTGGGACGGGCGCACGCATTCCGACCTTTACATGATCGCCAGCGCCCAGGGCGCGGTGTTCGACAGCCTGACCGAAGTGGCCGCCGACGGATCGCTCAAGGGCGAACTGGCCGAAAGCTGGGAAGCGACACCGGACGCCAAGACCTGGACGTTCAACCTGCGCCAGGGCGTGACCTTCCACAATGGCAAGGCCTTCGGCGCTGACGACGTGATCGCGTCGCTGGAACTGCACGTGGCCGAAGGGTCCAAATCCGCCGCTCAGCCCATCGTGGCGGCGATCTCCGAGATGAAGAAGATCACCGATCACCAGGTGCAGATGACGCTCGAGGCCGGCAATGCCGACTTCCCGTACCTGATGTCGGATTATCACCTGCTGATCTATCCCGCGGGCCAGATCGAAGAGGCCATCGCCAACGGCATCGGCACCGGCCTTTACCAGGTGCAAAGCTTCGAGCCGGGCGTGCGCATGGTCGCGACCCGCGTCGACAGCCACTACAAGGGTGACGAGGCGGGCTATTTCGACGAGATCGAATATATCGCCATCAACGACAACACCGCCCGGATGAACGCGCTGATGACCGGCCAGGTTGACGCGATCAACCGCATCGACTTCAAGACCGAGGCGCTGCTCAAGGCGAATCCGATGATCCGCATTCAGGAGGTGACGGGCAACCAGCAGTATACCTTCCCGATGCTGACCAACGTTGCGCCGTTCAACGATGTGAACGTCCGCAAGGCTCTGAAATACGGCATCAACCGTCAGGAAATGGTCGACAAGATCCTGCAAGGCCACGGTCGCGTCGGCAACGACACCCCGATCGGCCCCGCCAACCAGTATTTCGCCGATGATCTGGAGCAGCTGACCTACGATCCCGACAAGGCCAAGTTCCACCTCAAAGAAGCCGGGATGGACTCTCTCGACATCGACCTGTCGGCGTCCAACGCGGCGTTCGAAGGGGCCGTCGACGCGGCGCAGCTGTACCAGGCCTCGGCGGCCGTGGGCGGCATCAACATCAACCTCGTGCAGGAACCGGCGGATGGCTACTGGTCGAACGTCTGGCTGAAAAAGCCGTTCTGCGCCTGCTATTGGTCTGGCCGCGCGACTGAGGACTGGATGTTCTCGACCGCCTACGAGGAAGGCGTGCCGTGGAACGACAGCCAGTGGGGCAGCGAGGACAGCGCCCGCTTCCAAGAACTGCTGCTTCTGGCGCGTGCGGAACTCGACAGCGACAAGCGCCGCGAACAGTACACCGAAATGCAGATGATCCTGCGTGACGAAGGCGGCGTGATCATCCCGATGTTCGCCAACTACGTCCAGGCGGTAAGCACCAAGGTGCAGAACCCCGAAACCGTCGGCAACCTCTGGCAGATGGACAACGGCCGGATGGCCGAACGGTGGTGGATGTCGTAAGCCTTCGCTGCTTTACCGAACAAGAACGCCCCGTCCAACCGGCGGGGCGTTTTTTCTTGTCCAGATTAGCCCCGCGCCGGAAGCGCCGACGCCGCCGTCGGCTGCCGCCCGTCACGGCGTCTGAAAAGGGCTTTCAGCGCGCGCCGCAATGGGCCGGGCGACGGTCGAAACCCCTCGGGCAGGCGGGGGGGTGTGCCGGACCGGGGCCGCCCACCAGAATCAAACATTTGATACGTATCTAACAGCTCGGGATAGGCGGGAAGCATGGCGATTTCCTTTTTTCTGGCTTTCTGTCTTTGACTTTAAGTGGCACGCTGCGAATCTGGAAATCAGCAATATTTCCAGGCTGTAAGGTGAGCTAATAGCTATGGGTCTTGACTGGACCAATCTGCCGTCGCTGACGGCCCTGCGCGCCTTTGAAGTCGCGGCCGGGTCCGAAAGCCTGAGCGCTGCGGCGCGGGCGCTGAACGTGACGCCCGCCGCGGTCAACCAGCAGATCAAGGCGCTGGAACAGCATCTGGGAACCGAACTGATGGTGCGCAGCCCGCGCGGCGCGGTACTGACACCGGATGGCGAGGTACTGGCCGACCGGCTGCGCGAAGGCTTTGCCCGGATCGCCGGAGGCGTTGAGGCGCTGCAGGCGCGCACAGCCGAGCGTCCGGTACGGATTACCACCACCAGTTTCTTTGCCGAGGCGGTGATCTTTCCGCGCATCGCTTCTTACTGGCGCGATAATCCCGGCGACGAACTGTCATTCTTTCCGTCCGACTGGGCGGTCGATCTGGTGGGTGAAGGGTTCGACATGGCGGTGCGGGCCGGTGGCGGCAATTGGCCAGGGCTGACCGTGTCACTGCTTTTGAAAAGCCCGACAGTGGCCTGCGCCGCCCCGGCATTGGTGGATGATCCTGCGACCGACTGGTCCCGCGTGCCCTGGCTGATCCCGGAACAGGACGGCTGGGAAGCCGACGCGTTGCGCCAGTCCGGCATCGACCCTGCGTCGGTGCTGCGGCGCGATCTTGGCGACGACGCGCTGGAGATCGGTGCGGGCGAGGCGGGCGTCGGGCTGGTGCTGGAGTCTACGGTGGACCTCAGGCCGTCGCTGGCTTCTGGGCGGCTCAGGATCGCGCCGGTGCCGATCCGCCACGTATCGCAGTATTTCATAGTCACCCCGCCATGGATCGCCCGGCCCGCCGTCCATCGTTTCAGCGCCTGGCTGCGCCGCGTCTGCCGCGAGGTTGCGCCGCTGCCGCCTGCCGCGGGCTAAGGCGCTGCGGGCTGCCGCGTACTTTGGTTGAAACCAGTGGCGCGGGAAGCCGCTGCGACCTAAGCAGGTGCTACGGGCGGCGGTTGCGCCGAAAGGGGTGCGATGAAGGTACTGATACTGATTCTGACGATCTGGGCCGCCGGGCTGGGCGCGGCGGCGCAGTTCGCCAAGGTCGCGCTGATCCTGCCGGAGCTGGCGCTGATCTATCCCGATGCGGGCGCGGGGCTGGGGTTTCTGGTTACGCTGATCTCGCTTCTGGGGATCATCTTCGGGCTGGTCGCGGGGATGCTGGTAAAGCGCATCGGGCTTTACGGTCTCATGTGGCGGTCGCTGTTTTTCGGGTCTGCCCTCTCGGCTGTTCAGGCGGTCGGGCTGGCCATGGACTGGCCGCTCTGGCTCATGCTGGTCACCCGCGCGTTCGAGGGCCTGTCGCATTTGGGCGTCGTCGTTGCCGCGCCCACGCTTATCGCCATCCATGCCCCCGACCATTGGCGCAACGCAGCGATGACGTTGTGGAGCACGTTTTTCGGGGTCGCCTTTGCGGTTCTGGCCTGGATCGCCGTACCGGTGGCCATCGAAAGCGGGCCCGTGCCGATCTTTCTGGCGCACGCGGTCTACATGGGGCTCTGCGGTCTTGTGCTCCTGCTCCTGATCCCGCGGGACACGCCGGATCGCAACGCGGCGCCGGCATTCGATTGGGCGCAGATCAAGGCGCAGCACATCGCGACCTACCGGTCGCCCCGTGTCGCCGCCCCGGCCCTGGGCTGGGTCTTCTACACCTTCAGCTTCGTGGCGCTGGTCACGGTTCTGCCGGGTCTGGTGCCGCCGGATGTCCGTGCCTTTGTCGCCGGGACCATGCCATTGATCAGCATCGTGGTGTCGCTGACCATCGGTGTCGCGCTCCTGCGGCTGCTGCCCGCCGTAACGGTGGTCTGGGTGGGCTTTGCGCTGAGCGCCTGTCTGGCGGCGCTGATGATACCGCTGGGGGTCAGCCCGCTGGGGTGCATCGTGCTGCTGGGGGCGATGGGCCTCGTGCAGGGGGGGAGCTTTGCCGCCATCCCGCAGCTGAACCACACCCGCGCCGATCAGGCGATGGCCAGCGGCGCCATCGCGCAGACCGGCAACCTGGGCAATGTCATGGGCACGCCGATCATGCTTGCGGTGCTGGCGGGGCTGGGGGTCACGGCGCTGCTGGTGCTGACCGTCGTGATCGCTTTGGCCGGGGCAGCGGTGCATCTGTTACTTGCCGCGCGACGGCGGGCTGATCCTACCACGTGACGCCGACGAACGATTATCCTGACGACTCCACAGGCAGGCGCCGCGCCGTCGCACGGTATTCCGCCGGGGTCTGGCCCAGTTCGGCGCGAAACGCCCGGATCAGGTGTGACGCGTCGCAGAACCCGCAGTCGAGCGCGATGGCGGTCACGCTCTGATCGCCCCCGACCAGCAATTGCCGCGCCGCATCGAGGCGCAGGTGCTGCGCCGCGCGCGCGGGCGTGATCTTGAGGTCCTCGCGGAACCGGCGTTCCAGCTGGCGGCGGCTGACCTGCAAGTGCCGCGCCAGGTCGTCGATGCTTTCGGGCGCGTCGAGGTTCTGCTGCATCCGCAACAGCGCCTTGCGGACCACAGCGTCGCGGGCGTTGAGGGTCGACGGCGTACCGGGCTGTGGCCGTTCGCCGCTCATCGCCTGGTCGATGATCATGATCGACAGGCTTTTGCTCGCGGCGGAATGGCCGACGTGCCGTTCGACCAGGTAGGCGGCCAGATGCGCGGCGGAATGCCCGCCCGAACAGGTCAGGCGGTCGCGGTCCACGACAAAGATCTGGTCCGACACCGGCGTGGCATCGGCAAAGCGTTCGATGAAATCGCGGTGGTGAAACCAGCTGACACAGCAACGGTAGCCTTCCAGCAGCCCCGCCTCATGCAGCAGGAAAACACCGGTGCAAAGCCCCGCCAGCGGCACGCCATCGGCCGCCGCCTTTCGCAAAAACCCCTGCACCTCGGGTGACAACCCGCGCGTATCGCCGATCAGCCCGCCGACCACGACGATGTAGTCATAGCGCCCGGCGTTGCGCAGCCGCGTGTCGGGCTGCACCTTGACGCCGCAGCTCGACCGCACGGCGTTCATGTCCGCCGACAGCACCGTCCAGTCGCAAAAGATCGGGCGCGACCGGTCGGCCTCGTCCGCGGCAAGCCGCAGCACATCGACGAAATTGGCGAAAGCCGACAGGGTGAAGTTGTCGGCCAGAAGAAAGCCGACCGACAGGTGGCGGCGTGCAGGCGAAGCGGTGCTCATGCCGCAAAGATACAGCGGATTTGCCGCAATCGTCCAGTCCGCGCCGCCCGATCTTTGATAGCGCACAGGTTCATCCCGACCCAAGGCGGAGCCCTGTGACATGACCCGATTCTCTGCGCTATCGCTTTTGAAGAATGCGATTTCCGGCAACAAGGACTGGACCGAGCAATGGCCCGACAGTCAGCCGAAGAAGGAATACGACGTGATCATCGTCGGTGCGGGCGGGCACGGGCTGGGTGCGGCCTATTACCTGGCAAAGCAGCACGGCATCACCAATGTCGCGGTGATCGACAAGGGCTGGCTGGGCGGTGGCAACACCGGGCGCAACACCACGATCATCCGGTCGAACTACCTTTATGACGAATCCGCGCGGCTCTACGATCACGCGCTGGATCTTTGGGAAGGGCTGAGCCAGGAACTGAACTACAACGTCATGTTCTCGCGCCGGGGCGTGATGATGCTGGCGCATAATGTGCACGATGTGCAGTCGTTCCAGCGCCACATCCACGCCAATCGCCTGAACGGCGTCGACAACAAGTGGCTGAGCGCGAAAGAGGCCAAGGAATTCTGCCCGCCGCTCAACATCGCGCCCGATGCGCGCTATCCGGTCATGGGCGCGGCGCTGCAGATGCGCGCGGGCACGGCGCGTCACGATGCCGTGGCCTGGGGCTATGCCCGGGGTGCGGCGGCGCGTGGCGTCGACATCATCCAGAACTGCCCCGTCACCGCGATCCGCCGCGGGCCGGATGGCGCTGTCGAGGGGGTGGAGACCGCCAAGGGCTTCATCAAGGCCAAGAAGGTCGCCGTGTCGGCGGCGGGCCACACCAGCGTGGTGATGGAAACCGCGGGCGTGCGCATGCCGCTCGAAAGCTATCCGCTGCAGGCGCTGGTCTCTGAGCCGGTCAAGCCGATCTTCCCCTGCGTCGTGATGTCCAACACCGTGCACGCTTATATCAGCCAGTCCGACAAGGGCGAACTGGTGATCGGGTCGGGCACCGACCAGTACACCAGCTATTCGCAGCGCGGCGGCCTGCCGCTGATCGAACACACCGTGGCGGCGATATGCGAGGTCTTTCCGATCTTCAACCGCATGCGGATGCTGCGCAAATGGGGCGGCATCGTCGACGTGACCCCGGACCGGTCGGCCATTCTGGGCAAGACCCCGGTGCAGGGGCTCTATGTCAACTGCGGTTGGGGCACAGGCGGGTTCAAGGCGACCCCGGGCGCGGCGCATACGCTGGCCTGGACCGTTGCCAAGGACGAACCGCACAAGATCAACGCGCCTTTCACGCTCGACCGGTTCCGCACCGGGCGGCTGATCGACGAAGCGGCCGCCGCCGCCGTCGCGCACTAAGGAGGACACAAGATGCTTCTGATCCATTGCCCCTATTGCGACGAAACCCTGCCCGAACTGGAATTCGCCTATGCCGGCGAGGCGCATATCACCCGCGCTGCCGATCCCAGCAGCCAGAGTGACGAGGAATGGCGCGATTTCCTGTTCATCCGGTCCAACGTCAAGGGCCCGCATTACGAACGCTGGCGGCACATCCATGGCTGCGGGCGCTTCTTCAACGCGGTGCGCGATACCGTGTCCGACCGGTTCCTGACCACCTACGAGGCCGGCGCCCCGCGCCCTGACCTTTCGACTCTGCTGGGAGACGACAAATGAGCCAGTTTCGTGTGCCGGGCCGGGGCCGCGTCGACCAGACGCGCCGGGTGAAATTCACCTTTGACGACAAGTATATCGAAGGCCGTGCTGGCGACACCGTCGCCTCCGCGCTGCTGGCCAACGGTCAGCACCTGATGGGCCGGTCGTTCAAGTACCACCGCCCGCGCGGCGCCGTCGCGGCAGGGTCGGAAGAGCCTAACGCGCTGATCGGCACGAAGCGCGGCAAGGGCCGGTACGAGCCAAACACCCGCGCCACAGTGCAGGAAATCTATCCCGGCCTGAAGACCAACAGCCAGAACAAGTACCCGAGCCTCAAGTTCGACGTCGGCGCGGTCAACGACATGGCCTACATGCTGTTTTCCGCAGGCTTCTATTACAAGACCTTCATGTGGCCGAAGTCGTTCTGGGACAAGGTCTACGAGCCGTTCATCCGCGCCGCCGCCGGTCTGGGCGTCAGCCCGACCGAGGTTGATCCCGATCACTATGCCTCGCGCTATCTGCATACCGATGTGCTGGTGATCGGCGCGGGCCCCGCGGGGCTGTCGGCGGCGCGCAGCGCGGCCGAGGCCGGATTGCGGGTGACTCTGGTCGATGAAAACTCCGAAGCGGGCGGCACGCTGCTCAGCGAACCGCAGGCGCAGATCGACGGTCAGGCGGCGTGGGACTGGCTGGCGGCCGAGGTCGCGGCCCTTGAAGGGCTGGGCGTGCGGATCATGACGCGCACCACCGCTATCGGCTATTACCATCAGAACATGGTGGGTCTGTGCGAAAAGCTGATCGATCATCTGGAAAACCCCGACCCTGACATGCCCCGCGAACGCATGTGGCGGGTGCGCGCCGGGCAGGTGATCCTGGCGCAGGGCGCGCTGGAAAAGCCGCTGGTGTTCGACGGCAACGACCGTCCCGGCGTCATGCTGGCCGGCGCCGCGCAGACCTTCCTCAACCGCTATGGCGTGCGGGTGGGCGACCGCGCGGTGATCGTGACCAGCCACGACAGCGCCTGGTATGCGGCGTTCGATCTGCAGGATGCCAACACCCGGATCGAGGCCATTGTCGACACCCGGGCCGAACCGCGCGCCGATCTGGTGGCCGAGGCGGAAAAGCGCGGCATCACCGTGCTGGCCAACCACAGCGTCAGCGGCACCGATGGCCGCCTGCGGGTCAAATCCGTGCGGGTGAACCGCATCGTTGACGGCAAGGTCAAGTTCGGGCGCAAGCTGCCCTGCGACTGTGTGCTGATGTGCGGCGGTTGGACGCCGTCCCTGCATCTGTTCAGCCACACCAAGGGCACGCTGAAATGGGATGAGGATCGCCAGACCTTCCTGCCCGATCACAAGGCCGAGGATTGCCAGATCGCCGGTGCGGGCCGTGGCCTGTGGGGGATCGAGGCGGCGCTGAACGACGGCGCGGACATGGGCGCGCAGGCGGCCTCCGATCTGGGCAAATCCGTTGATGCACGCAAGCTCAGCGTCGAAAACGACCGTCCCGGCACCGGTATCAGCCATACCGAACTGCCGACCGATCTGAAACCGGGCCGCGCCAAGGCGTTCGTGGACTATCAGAACGACGTCACCGCCAAGGACCTGCGCCTTGCGGTGAAGGAAGGCATGCGCTCGATCGAGCATGTCAAACGCTACACCACCAACGGCATGGCCACCGATCAGGGCAAGATGTCCAACATCAACGGCCTCAACATCGCCGCCGATGCGTTGGGCAAGGCGCAGCCGCAGGTCGGTCTCACGACCTTTCGCCCGCCTTACACGCCGACAACCTTTGGCGCCTTCGTGGGCTACCATAAGGGCGATCATTTCGAGGTGACGCGCAAGACGCCGATCGACGCCTGGGCCGAGGAAAACGGTGCGGTTTTCGAACCGGTCAGCCTGTGGCGCCGCGCCTGGTATTTCCCGAAGTCGGGGGAATCGATGCAGGACGCGGTGACCCGCGAATGCAAGGCGACGCGGGAAAGCCTGGGTATCTTCGACGCGTCCACACTGGGCAAGATCGAGGTCGTGGGCCCCGATGCGGTCGAATTCATGAACCGCATGTACACCAACCCCTGGACCAAGCTTGCCCCGGGCCGCACCCGCTATGGCCTGCTGCTGGGCGACGACGGGTTCATCCGCGACGATGGCGTGATCGGGCGGCTGTCGGACGACCGGTTCCACGTGACCACCACCACCGGCGGTGCCGCGCGGGTGCTGAACACGATGGAGGATTATCTGCAGACCGAATGGCCCGACCTGGACGTCTGGCTGACCTCGGCGACCGAACAGTGGGCGACCATCGCGCTCAACGGTCCGAACGCACGCAATCTGCTGGCCCCGCTGGTTGACGGCATCGACCTGTCGGATGAGGCGTTTCCGCATATGTCCATCGCGGAATGCACCGTTGCTGGTTTTCCCGCACGGCTGTTCCGCGTGAGTTTTACCGGCGAGCTGGGGTTCGAGGTCAACGTGCCCGCGCGCCACGGCCGCGCGCTTTGGGAACGGCTGATGGCCGACGGTCAGAAATACGACATCTGCCCCTACGGCACCGAAACCATGCACGTGCTGCGCGCGGAAAAGGGGTTCATCATCATCGGTCAGGAAACCGATGGCACGATGACGCCCTATGATGTCGGCGCGGGCTGGGCCATCGGCAAGGCCAAGCCGGATTTCGTCGGAAAGCGCGCGCTGGCGCGGCCCGACCTGGTGGCCGAAGGCCGCAAGCAGATGGTCGGCCTGCTGACCGAGGATGGCACCACCAAGCTGGAAGAGGGCGCGCAGATCGTGCTGGACCCGAACCAGCCAAAACCGATGAAGATGGTCGGGCACGTCACCTCGAGCTATCACAGCGCCGCTGTGGGCCAGCCGATCGCGCTGGCGGTGATCGAAGGCGGCCAGGACCGGATGGGCGAGACGGTGTTCATCCCGATGCCCGACACGACGATCAAGGCAAAGGTGGTCAGCCCGGTGTTCTACGACCCCGAAAACGCACGGCTCAAGCTGTGAAGCGCAAGGTGATGTGATGACAAAGATGACCCAACCGTTTGTCGCCGGTCCGCTGGCAAGCTCTGACGCCGTCACGCTGGAGCTGATGCAGCCCGTCGCGCGCTTTTCGCTTCGTGCCCGTGGCGGGGCCGTGGCCGCGCTTGGCACCGCGCTTGACCTGACGCTGCCGGAAAAGATCGGTACGCGCGCGAACAAGGGCAAGACCGAGGTGCTCTGCCTTGGCCCCGACGAATGGCATGTGCTGGCGGCGGAGTCTGATGCCGCTGGCATCGTCAAGGCCTGCGCCGATGTCTATGCCGACGCCCCGCACAGCCTGACCGAGGTGTCCGACCGCGAGGTCACGGTGCGCATCACCGGCCCGAAAGCGGCAGAAGTGCTGACGCTGGGCTGCCCGCGCGACATCGACGGCATTTCCGTGGGCAGCGGGCGCCGCACCATCTTTGATGGCGCGACTGTGCTGCTGTGGCGTGACGGCGACACCGAATTCCGCATGGATATCTGGCGGTCCTTCGTGCCGCATGTCGTGTCGCTGCTGGAAACCGGCACGGTGGAACTGGCGGGCGAATAACCGCTGGCAAAGGGGGCAGGCCCCCAAGACAAGCGCTGCGTTCGCGGGTAGCCTGGGGGCAGTTGATCCCTTTTGCCGGAGCCTGCCCTTGATGTTGCGTGTTATTGCCCTTTTGTCCTGTCTTCTGGCGCTGGCCCTGCCTGCCGCCGCGCAGAACCGCAGCGCGGTCGAGGCGCAGTTTCAGGGCTGGCTTGAGCAGACCATCTGGCCCGCCGCGCGGGCCAAGGGCGTGTCGCGCGGTACGTTTGACGCCGCGTTCCGGGGTGTTTCGCTCAACTGGGATCTGCCCGACCTGGTGCCGCCGGGCAGCAGCGCGCAGACGCCGAAACGCCAGCGGCAAAGCGAATTCGGCAGCCCGGCCAAGTATTTCAGCCGTGGTTCTGTCGACGGGGCCACATCCGTCGGTCGGCAGATGGCCGGGCGGCACAAGTCCGCGCTGGACCGCGCGACGCGCCAGACCGGTGTGCCGGGGCGGATCATCCTCGCGATCTGGGGCCGGGAAAGCGGCTATGGCCGGGCGAAGATTCCCCACAACGTGTTTGAGGTGCTGGGCACCAAGGGCTTCATGAGCACGCGCGCGCCCTATTTCACCGACGAACTGATCGCCGCTTTGCAGATTGCCCAAGCGGGGCACGCGGGCGGGGCCGCGATGAAAAGCAGCTGGGCCGGGGCGCTGGGTCAGCCGCAGTTCATGCCCTCGAATTTCCTCGAATACGCGGCGGACGGCGATGGCGACGGGCGCGCCGATATCTGGCGGTCCGAGGCCGACACCATCGCGTCAATCGCCCGCTACCTTGACCGGCACGGCTGGGATTCCAGCCGCGATTGGGGGTTCGAGGTGACGGTGCCGCGTTCGGTGTCCTGCACGCTGGAAGGCCCGGATCAGGGACGGCGCATTTCCGACTGGGCTGCGATGGGGATCGAACGGGTGTCGGGCAAGGCCTTTCCAGATCACGAGGCGCGCGGGCGGGGCTTTCTGCTGATGCCCGCCGGGCGCAATGGCCCCGCCTTCATCGTCACGCCGAACTTCTACGTCCTCAAGGACTACAACATGAGCGATCTTTACGCGCTGTTCGTCGGGCACGTGGGCGACCGCATCCAGTACGGCATAGGCGATTTCAGCGCGGGATGGGGGCGGGTGGGCAAGATGTACCGATCGGACATCGCGGCGATGCAGCGCGGGCTCGAGTCGATGGGTCACGATGTCGGCGGCGCGGATGGCCTGCCCGGATTCAAGACGCGGCGGTCCATCGGACGCTGGCAGGAAGCGACCGGTCAGGCCGCCACCTGCTTTCCCGAGGCGTCGATGAAAGCCGCGCTGGCGCGCTGAGCGTCAGGCGCGCAGGCGCAGGTGCCGATGCACGAACGCCAGCTTGTCCCGCACGCCCGGTTGCAGGACAAAGGGATAGAGATCCGGCAGGTCCAGCGCCCGGTTCACGTGGTTGATCGCGATGGCTGTTTCGACCGCCTGGGTGACCAGCCGTTCCGTATCCGTTTCGGCATAGGCGTCGATGCCTTGTGCCGGCCCCCCGGGCAGAACCAGGCTCGCCGCCGACGCGCTGTCCAGAAGATCGGTCAGGTGCAGCAGATGCGCGGTGGTCTCGGCCCAGTCCTCGTGCGGGTGGGCAGTGGCATAGCTGGTGATATGATTGTTGTCGGCGGGTTTGGGCGACTGGTAGTGCCGTTTCAGCGCGGCGCCGTAATCCGCGGTTTCGTCCCCAAAAAGCGCGCGGAACGCCTGCACGAACTCGGCGGACGCACTCAGCCTGACGAACAGGAAATGCGCCATCTCGTGGCGCATGTGCCCCAGCATCGTACGGTAGAGCTCGCCCAGGTCTTCCTGCCGCTCCTTGCGCGTGGCCTCGCTCGCCTCGGTCACGTTGATGGTGATCACACCGTTCGCGTGCCCCATGATCACGTCCGCATCGCCGGTCGCGGTCTGTTCGGACAAAAGCTTGAACACCGGGCGGTCGCCGGCATCCTGCGCGGTGAACCAGCCCCAGCGCATGAGGTTGGCCAGCATCCAGCGCTTGGCCGCTTCGGTTTTGGCCCAAAGCGGGACGTTATCTGGCGTGCCGATGTCCGGCACCGTCTTTGTCATCGCGCAGGATCGGCACAGCCCGCACTGATCGGCCTGCCAGTTGCAGCCGATGACCTCGCGGTTATCACAGGGAATCGCGTTGATGCGCATGGTGGCTGCATCGGGGTCAAAGCTGACCTGATGGCCGCAGCGGCATCCGGTATTATGGAAATAAAGCCGCGCCGAACAGGCGGGGCAGGTGAAGATTTGCATTGGTTTTCCTGAAACTCGATAGAGAGAGGCGTGACGCCCTACGGCTCACGCGGCGGGCAGGTGCCCTGTCTTGATGAAAAGCAGGCCGCCGCCGTCGCTGCGAAGGTCGGTGGCGGTGCCGTCGTTGCGCCGCAGCCAGGTGCCGGTGCCGTGTTGGCCAAGGTCGTCGGTCACGGACCCTTCCAGCACCAGCGCTTCGAATCCTCCGGGCGGCACCTCCTGCGTCATCGCGGCACCGGGAGAGAACCGCAGCATCCGCACCTCTTCGGTGCCGTGTCGGTGCAGGGGCAGGGCGGTCACGCCCTCGGTTCCGGTGTCCTCAAAGGCGGCATTGGCGGTATCGATCTGCTTTTGCTCGGTATCGTCGTCTTCGAACTGATGCAGCTTGACCAGAATGGTACAGCCATCGTCGCTGTGCGGGGCGTGGCTGGTGCCGATGGGATTGCGCACGTAGGTGCCCAGCGGATAGTCGCCGTGTTCGTCGGAAAACGTGCCTTCGACCACAAGATATTCCTCGCCCCCGCCATGGGTGTGCGAGGAGAACCGCGACCCCGGCGCATAGCGCACCAGCGAAGTGGCGCGCGCCACCTCTTCGCCGATGCGGTCCAGCATCTTGCGCTCAACCCCGGCCATCGGGGATGGGACCCAGCCCATCGTGGTCGTGTCCAGCACGACGGATTGATCGAAATCGGCATTGATGCGCATGGTAGGGGCCTTTCCGCAGCGAAGGATGTTCGCAGTATGTGATGCGGCCCGGCGCGTTTACAAGCGGCGCGTCTAGCCGCCCGCACTCAGCCGGGCGCCCAGGCTGGTCACCGCCCAGGTCGCGAAATCCTGCAACAGCTGGTCCGACGCCCTGTCGAAGGCCGCGACCACATCGCCGACGTCCGTCGACGCCGCCTGCGCGGTGGCGGTGAAGGTGCGCGACGCGCGAATGCTGACGTCACGTTCGCGCACCAGCCGCGAGGTCATGCGCAGAGTGACCGTCACCGGCGCGTCTTCGTTCGGGGATTCGGCCTGGAAATCCGTCACCTCGGTCAGGATCGCGATGTCGCCGCCCGCGCCAAGGGGGCGCCGCGCCACGTAGCTCAGCCCGTTCGTCTGCTCGAGGCTGCGCAGCAGCAGCGTCTGGACCATCACCGGTGTTTCCTCGCTCCACCGGGCGCCGGGCAGGTATTGCGCCTGAAGCGCATCGGGTTTGATCATGATCCGGTCGGTCACCAGCGCGCCGCTGGTGGTGGGCAGTTCGACCGTCACTTGCAGCGGCAGGGTGCGGCTGGCGACCGGCAGCGTGTCCGGTGCGCGCAATTCGTAGACATCCAGCGTTTCGGTCGCATCGCCAAGTGCTGACAAGGCGGAACAGCCCGACAGCACCAGCAGGGCCAGAAACGGAATGACGCGGCGGCGGACGGAAAAGGGCAGCATTGAAAAGGCTCTCATCTTCTGAATTCGGGGGTCTGCTGGTTCAGGAAGAACCGCGCCGGATCGCGCGAAATCTGGTTGGTCAGCCGGTCGAGATTGGAAATCAGCGTGCGGGTTTCCTGCGCCAGACGGCCATAAAGCGGCAGGCTGCCGGTGGTGAAATCGTTGACCGCCGCGCCCGATGTGGCGGCGACGCCCTCAAGCTCTTCAAACAGGCTCTGGGCCGAGGCGCTGGCGGCGCGCAGGTCCGCCGTGACCGCCGGGATGTCGTCCGACACCTGATCGACCACGCCGTTCAGCCGCGAGATGGCTCCGCGCAGATCGGCGGTGATGCCCGAGATATCCTCGTTGATCACCCGGTCCGCGCCTTCGAACGCCCGCTCTGCCGCACTCAGCGCGCCTTGGCCGATCTCGAGCGCGGAATTGATCGCGGTCAGCGTGTCGTTGGCATTGGCAAAGGTGGTCGTGGCGGTGGTGATCGCGGTTTCCGCCGCCACCGAAAGCCCGTCGATACGGCCTGACGCGGCGCTGAGGTCGGTGCCGACCTTTTCGATCATCAGGTTCGCGTTGTCGGTCATGCTGCGGATATTTTCGATGATGTCGGGCAGGTCGTTTTCGGTGGTGCGGGTCACCGCGTCGATCGCCTTGGCCGCGCCGTCGATCATCGCGCGGGTTTCGTCCACCAGCGCGTAGCCGTCATTGACCACCAGCGTGTCAAAGTTGATCGCGGCCTGGTACATCTCGTCCAGCGTCACCTCGAGCTGGTCGATCATCACGCTGGTTTCGTTCAGCACGCGCTCTGCCTCGACCAGCCGCGCGGTGGCGGTGCGGCCGGCTTCGCTGAAGACATCCAGAGTGCTGTTGGCATTCAGTGTCAGGGCGGCGATTTGGCTTCGCAGGTCCTCGACCGCCGCGCGCACGTCGCCGGTCAGCGCAGGCAATTCGCCCGACAGGAAGGTATCGGCATCGGTGAGGGTCTGTTGAGCGGCCGTCAGCGCGTTGGACCCATCGGTCAGGAAGCCCTTTCCCTGTTCTGCCACCTCGGTGATCGTGTTCAGCGTGACATCGGCGCTTTGCAGCACCACCGACAGGTCGCCCGACAGGGTTTCCAGCGTGGTGTTGAACCGGTCGATCTGGTCGGCGAAGCCCGACACGGAGTCGGTCACATCGGAAAAGCTTTCCAGGGTCGAGGAAAAGTCTTCGGACGCGGCTTCGACGTTGATCAGGATGTTTTCCAGTCGGCCCTGATTGGCATCGGTGAAAAGGCTGGCGACCGCTTCGACCAGCCGCAGCGCCTCGGCCACCAGCTCGGGGCCGTCCTCGGTCAGCGACTGCAGCGCCGAACGGCCCGCGACGATGCGCGGAACCTCTTCTTCGCTGGCATCCTCGAGCAGCGGCAACGCCGGGCTGCCCGCGTCGATGCCCACGTAAGACACGCCGGTCACGCCCTGCGATTCAATCGTGGCGACGCTGTTGATGCGCACCGGCGTGTTGGCATCGACCTCGAGCCGCACCAGGATCGTGCCGTCGCGGTCGGGCGACAGGCGCACGTCCACCACCTGGCCCACGGGCAGGCCCGCAAACCGCACGTCGGACGCGTTCGACAGGCCGGAAACCGAGCTGAACGCCACCTCGTAGTAGGAAAACTGGCGGTCCAGCTCGACCTGCGCGAACCACAGGAAAAAGCCGACGATCCCCGCCAGACCGGCAAGGGTAAAGGCCCCGATCAGGATGAAATTTGCCCGGGTTTCCATACCTATCCGCGCCCGTCATCGGTTGCGGCCTGCGCCGAATCCAGCGCGGCCCGCGCGCGGGGACCATGGAAATAGGCATGCACCCAGGGGTGATCGACTTTCATCATGTCCTGCATTGTCCCGGATACGAGAACCTTTCTCTCGGCCAGGACAGCGATGCGGTCGCAGGTTGCATGCAGCGTGTCCAGGTCGTGTGTCACAAGGAAGACCGTTAAACCCAGCGACCGGCTAAGTCCATGGATCAGCCTGTCGAATTCCGCCGCACCGATGGGGTCGAGCCCGGCGGTGGGTTCGTCCAGAAACAGGATCTCGGGGTCGATGGACAGCGCGCGCGCCAGCCCGGCCCGCTTGCGCATACCGCCCGAAAGCTCGGACGGGTAATTGTCGCCGGCAATATAGGGCAGGCCCACCATCGACACCTTGAGGTCGGCAAGATCCCGCCGGATCGCCGGATCAAGCCCGTCGATGGGGCGCATGGGTACCTCGACGTTTTCGCGCACGTTGAGCGAGGAAAAGAGCGCGCCGTCCTGAAACATCACCCCCCAGCGGGATTCGAGCACCTGGCGCGCGTCCTCGTCCGCGGACCGCACATCGACGCCCAGCACCTCGATCGTGCCGGCCGCGGGCGTCTGCAGCCCGGCGATGGTGCGCAGCAGAACGGATTTGCCGGTGCCCGATCCGCCGACCACGCCCAGGATTTCGCCGCGATAGACGTCAAGATCCAGATCGTCATGCACCACGTGGCTGCCGAACTGGTTGCGGATGCCGCGCAGGCGGATGACGGTTTCGCGGTCGTCGGGGGGCGTTGATGTCGGCACGGTCACATCCCCAGCTGCGCGAAAATGACGGAAAAGATCGCATCGGCCACGATCACCGCAAAGATAGCGGTCACGACGGCGTTCGACGTCATGCGGCCCAGCGATTCCGCGTTGGATTTTACCTGCATGCCCGCGTGGCAGCCGACGACGCCGATGATCACCGCAAAGACCGGCGCCTTGATCATGCCGATCAGCACATGATCGACCGACGTGCCCTCGACCAGCCGGGTGACGAACATCGCCGGGCTGATGCCCAAATCGATCCAGGCCATCAGCCCGCCGCCCACCAGCCCGGCGATATTGGCGATCAGCCCCAGGATTGGCAGCATCAACACCAGCGCCAGGATCCGCGGCACGAACAGGACCATGGCGTGATCCAGACCCAGCGTGCGCATGGCGTCGATCTCTTCGCGCATCTTCATCGACCCGATGGCGGCGGTATAGGCCGACGCGGTGCGCCCCGCCACGATGATCGAGGTCAGAAGAATGCCCAGCTCGCGCAGGATAGAGATGGCGATGAGGTCGACCACAAAGACCTCAGCCCCGAACTGCCGTAGCTGGGTTGATCCCTGGAACGCCAGCACCACCCCGATCAGAAAGGCCATGAGCGCCACGATGGGCACCGCCTTCACGCCAACCTCCTGGCTGTGATGCACAAGCGAGGTCAGGCGGAATTCGCCGGGATGACGCAGGGACCGCAGAAGCCGGGCCAGAAACAGCCCGAAATAGGCCACCAGCGCCAGCACGAATTGTGTGCCGCGATAGACAGCTTCGCCCACCGCAGCGACGTGGTCCGACAAACGGCGCGGTTCCGGTTCGGGATGGTCCGGATCGGGCAGGGCGCGCGTCACCGTCTCAAGCAGGCTTTGCACCGACGCATCGGCCCCGTCCAGCGTCACGCTTGCGCCAGCGGCCTCCAGCCGCTGCTGGCACAGGCTGATCGCCCAGGCCCCTGCCGTGTCGAACCGCGTCACCTTTGTGAGGTCGAGCGTCACCGGCTGGTCGGGGGGCAAGGCCTGCAAGCGCTGCCGCAGATCGGTGACCGTGCGCACCGTGCAGGGGCCGCGCAGCGTGACCCGCTGGCCCGCGCCATCGGGCGCAATCTCGATCAAGAGCGGGTCAGGGTCTGGCATTGGCGTGTGCGGCAATCGTGGGGGGCAGGCAGGCTGCGGTCCAGATAGCACGGCTTGAAAGCACTGGACAGGCGCGATATGCGCCGGCTCGACCAGACCTGGCAAGCGTCCGGGCGAAACCATTTCGCGGACCGGGCGTTAACCCGTGATTTATCTGCCCGACCGTGCACCGGAGAAAGACCGACGATGATTTTTGACAAGTTGCCGATGACCGCCTCGATCCGGGGCGGCCTTTCCGTTTTCCTGTTGGTTCTTGTCTCGCTTCTCAGTCTTGGCTCTCCGTCCTTCGCACAGTCGACGCCCGCGCCATCGGGCGGCGACAGCTCTGCCAGCACGGACAGCAATGTCGATCCGCTTGTCCCGTTTCTGGATGTGCTGAAGAACGACAAGGCACGTGCAGAGCTGATCACGGAACTGGAAAAGGCGACCAAGGCGGCCCCCGATGCCGCAGCCCAAGCCACCGGGACCGCCGATGAACCGCGCATGTCGCTGGGCGGCCGGATCGCAACGCTGACCCAGAACGTCGCCGAATCCGCCGCGGCCGAGGCGCAGCGGGTCTGGCAGTCCCTGGCCAACACAGGATCAGTCTTCGACGGGCTGGGGGGCAACGAACTCAGCGTGCTTTTCGAGGCGTTCCGCGGGCTTCTGCTGGTCATTGCGCTGACGGTCGTCGTGTTCGTGGCGTTGCGCATGCTGGCCATGCCGTTCTTCCGGTCCATGGGGAAATCAGCGCAGAACGCGAGCCTCGTGCGGGCGGTGATGCTCTATGCCGGATCGCTGATCGTCGATGCCCTGATCGTGCTGGCCGCCTGGGCCATCGGCTATGTGGTGACGGTCATGCTGCTGGGCGAAGTCGGGCAGATCGGCTTTCGGCAAAGCCTGTATCTCAACGCCTTCCTGCTGGTCGAAATGGTCAAGGTGGCGATGCGCGCGGTGATCTCGCCCTCGGCCTCGGGGCTGCGGCTCTTGCCGATCAGCGACCAGGCGGCGCGGCGGCTCAACCGCGTGCTGACCGTGGCTGTCACGATCCTGGGCTACGGGCAATTGCTGGTGCTGCCGATCGTGAACCAGTCGGCCTCTTACGCCGCCGGGACAGGCGTGTCCGCGGCGCTGTCGGTGCTCACGCTGCTTTACCTGTTCTTCGCGGTCGTGCGCTATCGCCGCCCGGTGTCCGACTGGCTGCACAATGCCATCGCCCCGCCCCGCCAGGACGGCGAAGGAGCCGTCCCCGAAGCGGACGACCTGCACGGGATCACGCGGATGCTGGTCAACAAATGGCACTGGCTGGCGCTGGCGTATCTCACATTCATGTTCGTCACGGTGATGAGCCGCCCGACCGATGTGGTCATGGATTATGTCACGGCCTCGCTCAAGGTCGCGGCGGCGGTGATCCTGGCCTCGGCGCTTTATACCGCGTTGTCGCGGGCGATGCGGCGCGGCATCACCCTGCCCGATCATGTCAACGAAAAGCTGCCGCTGCTGCAGCCGCGGCTGAACGGCTTCGTGCCCAAGGTGCTTTTCGTGCTCCGCTACGTCGTGGCGGCTGTGGTGCTGATCTACGTGCTGAACGTGATCCGGATCGTGGATATCGGCAGCTGGCTGGACAGCGAACTTGGGCTGAACATGTCGGGCGCCGCGGTGTCGGTGTTCTTTATCCTGCTGATCGCCTACGGCATCTGGCTGGCCATGACGTCTTGGGTGGATTACCGCCTGAATCCCGATTACGGCACGGTGCCGTCTGCGCGCGAAACAACGCTGCTCACGCTCCTGCGCAACGCCGCGACCATCGCGATCCTGATCCTCACGCTGATGTTCTGCCTGAGCGAGATCGGGCTGGATATCGGCCCGCTTCTGGCCTCGGCCGGGGTGCTGGGTCTGGCCATCGGTTTCGGCGCGCAGAAGATGGTGCAGGACATAATCACCGGTGTGTTCATCCAGTTCGAAAACGCCATCAACGTCGGCGATGTGGTCACCGTCGGCGGCACCACCGGATCGGTGGAAAAGCTGACGGTGCGGTCGGTGTCGCTGCGCGACATCCACGGCGTTTACCACATCATTCCGTTTTCCAGCGTCGACATGGTGTCGAACTTCACTCGCGATTTCTCGTACTTTGTCTGCGATATGGGCGTGGCCTACCGAGAAAACGTCGAGGACGTGAAACAGGCGATGCTGGATTGTTTCGACGAACTGCGCGAGGATCCCGAACAGGCGTCGTTCATCACCTCGGATCTGGAATGGTTCGGGCTCAACAACTTCGGCGACAGCGCCGTGGTGCTGCGCGCCCGGATCAAGACCCTGCCGGGCAAGCAGTGGGGGGTCGGACGTGCATACAACGCCATCCTCAAGCGTGTGTTCGATGAGCGCGGAATCGAAATTCCCTTCCCGCACCAGACGATCTTTTTCGGTGAGGCGAAGGATGGCTCGACCCAGCCCATCCGCCTTGAGGGACCCGAGGACGCGACCATCGACAGCACCGCCGAAGAGTCGGACACCGACACCGCGACCGAGCAGGAAAACGGCGGGCGCAAATGGCATGACGATGATCCGGACACCGGCAGCGAAGACGACGGCGGTGCAGAGCGCTGAATTGCACAGCGGGGGCCCTAGCGTGTACGATTCCGGGCATTCGCCCGGGATCGTTTCCGAATTCCGTGACATCCACCGATGATCTGCCCATTTTCATTGTGCTGACGTGACGCCGACCCATATCCTTGCGGCGTAGCGTATCAGGAGCGGGCATGTTCAGAACCGGGGTTCTTGCAGTTGGACTGTGGCTGGCAGCGGTCGGCGCCAGCATCGCGCAGGAGCGTGACGCGGTCCGCGCCTACATGTTCGCCAACAGCCTGGTGCATCACCTCAGCGACGATCCCGCCACCAACGTGCCGCACTGGCTGGACGCGCTGGCCGACGCCGCGGGCAAGGAGTTCTCGGTCGATGGCCAATGGATGTTCCTCAAGGCCCTGCCGGATGAACTGCCGCCCGAACCCAACTGGAGCTTTCCGGGGGTGGACCGTCTGCGCATCGGCCGCGGTCAGGGCTTTTCCGATGCTGGCGTCGACACGATCCTTCTGAACCCCGAGAACTTCATCCAGTACCGCGCGCCCGATCTGCCCTACGAATGGGACAATCCCGGCAATGTCACACCGCTTGGCGCGACGCTTGCGGCCTTCGACGCGGCGGATGCGGGACCGGACGCGCGCTATTTCATCTACGAAGGCTGGGCCGACATGGAAAGCTTCGTGCGCAGCTTTCCCCCAAGCGCGCGGCAGCTGCGGCGCTACTACCGGTTCAACTCCGGCGATTATGCCGAATGGTACGACGATTATGTCGCGGCGCTGCGCGACGCCCGCCCCGGCGACGACATCCGCCTGATCCCGGTGTCCCGCATCCTGACGGAGCTTTTGACCAACTCCCCGCTGTCCGAATTGCCGGTGACGGAGTTCTTTTCCGACGATGCGCCGCACGGCACCGCGAACACCTATTTCCTGGCCGCGATGATCACCTATGCCGCCTTTTTCGAGGCCGCCCCGCCGGAAACCTTCACGGTGCCCGACACGTTGCACCCGATGATTGCTGACGGTTACCCGATCCTGCGCCGGATCGTCTGGCAGGCGGTATCGGGCCAGACCGATGAGGCCCGGAATAGGGCCGAAGAGGTGCGCCCCCCGGCGCTTCAGCCGATCCGGGCGGCGCTTGACCTGCCGCCGCGCGGCGCACGGCCCAGCGGCCTGCCCGCGCTGGCCATCGGGCTCAACGGCATCTCCGACTGGTCGACCCAGCATCCTTTTGTCGACCTGATGAAATCCTCGCGCGAATGGATCGGTCATGCCCCTGGCCAGTGGGGCGGAATGGACGCCGACGCGCTGCGCGAGGGCGGCTATCTCGACGCCGATGGCTGGCCCCTGCGCATCCCCGACGGCATCGACCGGATCGAGGCGCTGATCCTCACCGACCAGCCCGAAGAGGCGGAGTATCTGCAAGGCCGCTACATCGTGCGCTATGACGGCAAAGGCGAACTGGCCCTGACGGGACGCGCGCGCCAGCAGTTCTTTGGCCCCGGCGAGGCGTCGTTTTCCTACACTCCCGGTGACGGGCTGGTGGGCGTCGCGATCCGCGCCACCGATCCCGACGATCCGATCCATAACATCCGGGTCGTGCATGAGGATCACCTGCCCCTGCTCGAGGCGGGGGTGATCTTCAATCCCGACTGGACCCGCCGCATCGCCGATTTGCGGGCGCTGCGGTTCATGGACTGGATGGCAACCAACGGATCGGATCAGCAAGTCTGGGACGACCGGCCCCGCCCCGGCGATGTCACCTATACCCGGCGTGGCGTGCCGATCGAGGTGATGCTGAAGCTTGCCAACCAGATCGGCGCCGATCCCTGGTTCACCTTGCCGCACATGGCCGACGACGCTTACGTCCGCGCCTTTGCCGAGGCAGTCAAAACCGGCCTCGATCCCCGGCTCAAGGCCTATGTCGAATATTCCAACGAGGTCTGGAACTTCATCTTTCCGCAGGCGCAATGGGCCCAGGCCCGGGCCGAGTCGCGCTGGGGGCCCAGCGACAGCGGCTGGATGCAGTTCTACGGCCTGCGCGCGGCGCAGGTCATGGACATTTTCACCGAGGTCTTCGATGGCAGCCCCGACCGGCTGGTGCGGGTCACCGCCATGCACACCGGCTGGCCCGGTCTGGAAGAGCAGGTGCTGATGGCGCCGCTCGCCTGGCTGGAACTGGGCCGCACCCCGCAGGACAGTTTCGACGCCTACGCGGTGTCGGGCTATTTCGGCCATGGCTTTGCCACGCCCGACACCGCCGCGCAGATCAACGGCTGGCTCGACACCGCCGAAGCCGAGGCGACCCGCGCCGGGGCGGCAGAGGGCCTGCGCCGCGTAGCCCTGCGCGAATACGTGAAGCCGCGCCGCTTCGACGCGGCGTTCGCCCCAGCGGCAGAGGCGCTGCGCACCGGCTCGCTTCGGGACCTGCTGACCGATCTTTGGCCGCACCACGCGCAGGCGGCGCGCGCCGCCGGTCTGCAACTGATCATGTACGAGGGCGGCACACATGCCATCGGGCAGGGAGCCCTCATCGAAGATGCGCGGATGACGGATTTTCTGACTGCTTTCAGCTACAGCTCGGAAATGGCCGGTCTCTATCAGGAGCTTCTGGCAGGCTGGATCGACACCGGCGGGCGGCTTTTCAATGCCTTTGTCGACGTTGCCACGCCGACGAAATGGGGCAGCTGGGGCGCGTTGCGGCATCTGGACGATGCCAACCCGCGCTGGGATGTGCTTATGGCCCACAACGCCACCGCCCCCGCCGATTGGGAAGATCGCGACCTCGCCGCCTTTGCCGACGGCGTGATGCGGCAGGCCGGGCCGGGCGGTGAAACCCTGACCGGCACTGCGCAAGAGGATATCTTGCTGGGCGGCGCCGGTGCCGACGTCCTGATTTCCAACGGCGGTGCCGATCATCTGCACGGCGGCCCGGGACAAGACCGCGCGATCCTGCCCGGCACACCGGACGATTACCAGATCAGCAGCGAAGGGCCGCTGACCCTCGCCAATGGGGCGCAGGGCACGACCTATCTGGCCGGGATCGAGGTTGTCGCCTTTGACGACGCCGGGGCCGAACTGCGCCTTGACGGCGGGCTTTGATCGGTCGCGACCCCGCAAAACCGGCGGATTTCCTTTCTTTGGCCATCTTGTGGTGGCATAGCCGCGCCAACGGTGGCGGTTTGCACAGGCAGGCCGGTGATTTGACCAGGTGACGGGGGCGGATATGCCGATGATCAGCGTGCTGATTCCGGCCAGCAACGAGGCGGCGCTGATCGGCGGCTGCCTGACCGCGCTTTGCGCCTCGGACTGGCCCGGTTCGCGGGTCGAGGTCATCGTGATCGCCAACGGCTGCACCGACGACACCACCAAGCTGGCACGCGGCTTTGCGCCCCGGTTCGCCGCACGCGACTGGTCGCTCGTGGTCCTCGACCGGGCCGAGGGTGGCAAGCTCGCAGCCCTCAACGCAGGCGACGCGGCGGCGACCGCGCCGATCCGCGCCTATCTGGACGCCGACGTGACCGTCAGCCCTCCGCTGTTGCACGATCTTTACCGACTGCTCGACACCGACGCGCCGCGCTATGCCAGCGGACAGGTGCGCATCACCGCCCGTGGCCGGGCCGCGCGCGCCTATGCTCGCATTTACCGGCAGGTGCCTTTCATGCGCCACGGCGTGCCGGGCTGCGGGCTTTTTGCGGTCAATGCAGCGGGTCGCGCCCGCTGGGGCACCTTCCCGCAGATCATTTCCGACGACACCTTCGTGCGGCTGCACTTCGCGCCGGGTGAAAGGGTGTCGGCCGCCGCTAGCTATGACTGGCCCCTGGTCGAAGGATGGGAAAATCTTGTCAAGGTGCGGCGCCGTCAGGATGTCGGAGTCGACGAGATCGCCACCGATTACCCCGCCCTTCTGGCCAATGACGACAAACCCGCCTTTCCGACCTCGGAAAAGCTAAGCATGGCGCTGCGCGACCCCGTGGGCTTTGCAGTCTATTCCGGCGTCGCACTGGCCAGCAGGCTGACGCGCGGCCGCGCCTCGGGCTGGAGCCGGGGCCGATGATCGGCGTGCTCTCTCGCATGCGCGGTGGAAGCCTGAGCGCGCGCGCTCTGCGCGGGTCGCTGGTGACCGTGGGCGGCTTCGGCGGCAGCCAGGTGATCCGGTTGGCGTCGAACCTGATCCTGACGCGGCTGCTCTTTCCCGAAGCGTTCGGGATGATGGCGCTGATCGCCGTCTTCATGCAGGGGCTGGCGATGTTCTCGGACGTGGGCGTCACACCGGCCATCATGCAAAGCAAACGCGGTGACGACCGCGATTTCCTCAACACCGCCTGGACGATCCAGGCGATCCGGGGCGGGTGCCTGTGGCTCGCGGCCTGCGCGCTGGCTTGGCCGATGGCGCAGTTCTATGGCGAGCCGCAGCTGATGTACCTGCTGCCGGTGGCCAGCCTCACGCTGATCATCCAAGGCTTCAACCCGACGCGAATGGACACCGCCAACCGCCATCTTGTGCTGGGGCGGCTGACCGCGCTCGACCTTTTGGCGCAGGTGCTGGGTATTTTCGTGGCGGTGGTCCTTTCCTGGCTCACCGGATCGGTCTGGTCTTTGGTGATCAGCGGGCTGGTCAGCGCCGTGGCGGTCCTGGTGCTTTACAACCGCTACCTGCCCGGAGAGCCGAACCGCTTTTGCTGGGAACCCGCGGCGGTGCAGGAACTGGTGCATTTCGGCAAATGGATATTTCTGTCCACGGTCTGCGGCTTCCTGTTCCTGCAAAGCGACAAGCTCATCGTCGGGAAATACCTGCCGCTCGACATGTTCGGGGTCTACAACATCGGCTTTTTCCTCGCTTCCTTCCCGCTGCTGCTGGGCGGCATGGTGACGCGCAAGGTGCTGATTCCGATCTACCGCGAACGCCCGCCCCGCGAGAGCCGCGACAATTTCCTCAAGCTGCGCCGCATGCGCTTTCTGCTCAGCTTTGCGCTGCTGTTGCTCGTGGGTGGTTTTGCGGCGCTGGGCGACTGGCTGGTCACGCTGCTGTATGACCCGCGCTATGCCATGGCGGGCGCCGTCGTGGTGCTGATCGGCTGCATCCAGATCCCGCAGATCATCGTGCTGACCTACGATCAGGCGGCGCTGGCCGCAGGCGATTCCAAGCGGTTCTTCGTGCTGGCGGCGGCGCGTGCGGTGCTGATGATCGCGGGCCTGCTGATCGGGTTCGAGGCGGCGGGCCTGATCGGGGCGCTGACCGGCCAGGGCATGGCGGTGTTGCTGGTCTATCCGGTGGTGGTCTGGCTCGCCATCCGCATGGGGGCCTGGGACCCGCTGCACGACGGGGTTTTCGCGGTCTTCGGGCTGGGGCTGGGCGGGCTGGCGCTATGGCTGAACTGGGGCGCCGTGGCCGCGCTGATCGCCGCCGGAGCCTGAGCGCCGAGCGCCCTTTGCCCGGCCGCGCGGGGTTTCCAGGATCGTGACAATTCCCCGTAGTCTACGCATTGCCTCACCCCCATATACAGTGGGCGCGATTTGGCGGTAAAATGCGGCAAGTCCGAGGAGGAAGCCCAGAAATCGCCGCAATTCCTCCTCAATTCGACGTTAACGAATTGGGTGTTCAGTGAGTGGCGGGGTCTGTTCCGAATGTCTGTTGATCACATCGATGCGACCATAAGTGATACCGACATTGCCATTGTCGGCATGGCTGCGCATTTGCCCGGTGCGGCGTCCATCGCCGCCTACTGGCGCAATCTGCGCGACGGCGTGTCGTCGATCCGTCGCCTGTCCGAGGATGAGCTGCGCGAGGCGGGCGAAAACCCCGGCCTGATGCGGCACAAGAACTACGTTCCGTTCGCCGCCCCACTCGACGGGTTCGAGATGTTCGATGCGGATTTCTTCGGCCTGTCGCCGAAAGAGGCGGCGATCATGGACCCGCAGCACCGCCAGTTTCTGGAATGCGCCTGGGAGGCGCTGGAAAACGCCGGTCACGTGCCCGACACCTTTGACGGGCAGGTCGGCGTGTTCGGCGGCTGCGGCATGGGCAGCTATTTCTATTTCAACGTCTGCTCGAACCCCGACCTGGTGGACAACACCGGCATGTTTCTGTTGCGCCACACCGGAAACGACAAGGATTTCATGACCACGCGGCTCAGCCATGTGCTCGACCTGCACGGCCCTTCGATCAACCTGCAGACCGCCTGTTCGACCTCGCTTGTCGCGACGCATTATGCCGCGCAGGCACTGCTGAACGGCGAATGCGACATGGCCCTGGCGGGCGGCGTGACCATCGAACTGCCGCAGGGGCGCGGCTATCTTTATAAGGAAAACGAAATCCTCAGCCCGGATGGCGAGTGCCATGCCTTCGATCACCGCGCCCAGGGCACGGTCTTCGGATCGGGCGCGGGGGTCGTGGTTATGCGGCGCCTCGCGGATGCGGTCGCGGACGGCGATCACATCTGGGCGGTGATCAAGGGCACGGCGGTCAACAACGACGGCGCGGCCAAGGCCGGGTATCTGGCGCCGTCGGTCGACGGACAGGCCCAGGCCATCGCCGAGGCACAGGCGGTCGCTGGCATTTCCGCCGACACCGTGGACTATGTGGAATGCCACGGCACCGGCACCTATCTGGGCGACCCGATCGAGGTTGCGGCGCTGTCACAGGCGTTCGGCCAGACGACCGATGCCAGGGGGTTCTGCCGCATCGGATCGGTCAAGACCAACATCGGCCATCTGGACACGGCAGCGGGCGTCGCGTCGCTGATCAAGACCAGCCTTGCGCTGCACAACCGGCAGATGCCGCCGTCGCTGGGGTACGAGGCACCGAATCCTGCCATCGATTTCGACGCCTCGCCCTTCCGCGTCAACGACCGGCTGGCGGACTGGCCTCAGCGGGCGCATCCGCGCCGCGCGGGCGTCAATTCCCTGGGCGTCGGCGGCACCAACGCGCATGCGGTGCTGGAAGAGGCACCGGCGCGCGGCGCATCCGGGGCCAGCGACTGGCCGTTCCAGATCCTCACGGTGTCGGGCCGGTCGAAACAGGCGCTGGACGACAATGCCAAGCGGCTGGCCGCGCATCTGCGCGCGCATCCCGAACAGCCCCTCTCCGATGTGGCCTGGACTCTGAAAGAGGGGCGGCGCGCCTTTGAAAAGCGCCGGATCGTGGTGGCGGAAACCGCAGAGGAGGCAGCGACCCTGCTTTCCACCGATGCGCCGCGCCGGGTGCACAGCCACACCGCGCTGGCCGATCCTGACATCGCTTTCCTGTTCCCAGGGGGCGGGGCGCAATATGCCGGGATGGCCCGCGACCTGTACGAGACCGAACCGGTCTTTGCCGAGTGGATGGATGCCGGGCTCGATCACCTTGGCACCCTGACGGACGCGGATATCCGCGCGCTGTGGCTGCCCGCCGAAGAGGACCGGCACCGGGCCGATGAGGTGCTCACCCGTCCGTCGCTGCAACTGCCGCTGATCATGATCGTGGAATACGCGCTGGCGCAGCTCTGGATGTCCTGGGGCATCACGCCCGCCGCCCTTGCCGGGCATTCCATGGGCGAAAACACCGCCGCCTGCGTCGCAGGCGTGATGTCGTTCGAGGATTGCATCGGCCTCGTGCATCTGCGCGGCCAGCTGTTCGACACCATGCCCGAGGGCGGCATGCTCTCGGTCAGCCTGCCCGCTGACAAACTGCGCCCGCTGCTGGGGGGCGATCTTGATCTTGGTGCTGTCAACGCGCCCGAACTTTCGGTCGCCTCCGGCCCGCAGGTCGCGCTTGACCGACTTGAGGCCGTGCTCAGGGCACGAGATATCGACTGCCAGCGCATCGCCATCGACATCGCCGCGCATTCGCGCATGCTCGACACGATCCTCGACCGGTTCCGTGCCTATCTGCAAAGCATTACGTTGTCCGCACCGCAGATCCCGCTGACCTCGAACCGCACCGGCCAGATGATGACCGATGCCCAGGCGACCGACCCGGATTACTGGGTGCAGCATCTACGCGGCACCGTGCAGTTTGCCGATTGCATCGGCGCACTGGCCCGGGACAACCGGATCTTCCTCGAGGTCGGGCCGGGCAAGGCGCTGTCGGCGCTGACCCGCCAGCATGGCGCAGTTCCCGGCCAGCAGGTCCTGTCGTCGCTGCGCCACCCCGAGGACGTGATCCCCGACGACAAGCACATGTTCGAGGTGCTGGGCCGCCTTTGGGCGCTTGGGGCCGATTTCGACTGGGAGCAGGTCTGGGGCGATGCAGAGCGTCACCGCGTGCCGCTGCCCACCTACGCCTTCCAGCGCGCGCCGTACTTTATCGCGCCCGGTGCCGCGCAGGCCGATACCGCGCCGCAGTACCTGATGCGCAGCGACGATATTTCGGGCTGGGGATGGAAGCCGGTCTGGCGCCCCCGGTCCGCCCAGGCCGAGGTCGACGTGGCCGAAGGGCTGGCCGATGCCGAGCCGCAAACCTGGCTGATGTTCATGGACGACGCGGGCATCGCCGCGCGCTGCGCCGCCCGGCTGACCGCCGCGGGCCACGCGGTCATCGAGGTGCGCCCCGGCGACAGCTTTGCCCGGCTGAGCGAGACGTCTTATCTGCTGGCCCCCGAACGCGGGCGCGAGGGGTACGATCAGCTGGTGCAGGATTTGCTGCGGCAGGGCCATGTACCGACCCGCGTGGCGCAGTTCTGGATGCTCACGGCGGATGAAAGCCACCGCCCGGGGTCGAGCTTTTTCCACCGGGTGCAGGAACAGGGCTTCTATGCCCTGATGTTCCTCGCGCAGGCGATCGCAGACGAGAACCTGCCGCGCCCGCTGCACATGACCGTGGTGACCAACGGTGCCGCACAGGTGCGCGACGAACCACTGGCCTATCCCGGCAAGGCGACCATCGCGGGCCCGGCGCGGGTGATCCCGCGCGAATTGCCGGGCGTCACCGTGGCAACGCTGGATGTTGAACTGCCCGCCATGCCAAGCCTGCCGTTCTGGAAACGCGGGCAGGCGCAGGCGGCGCAGGGGGCGGCGCTCGATACGCTCGCGGGTCGCGTGCTCGAGGATCTGATGGCCGACCCCGGCCAGACCATTGCGGCGCTGCGCGGTGACCGGCGGTTCGAATGCGCGATGAAACCGGCGCCCTTGCCCGCCAGCGCCGCACGCCCAACCCCGCAGAACGGCACCTACCTGATCACCGGGGGTTTTGGCGGCATCGGCCTGACGCTGGCGCAGGACTTTGCCGCGAAGGGCGCCAACCTTGTGCTTATCGCGCGCGGTACTTTGCCCGACCGCCGGGACTGGCCCGACTACCTGGCCCGGCACGCCCCTCAGGACAGCACCGCCCGCCGTATCCGCGCGGTTCTGGGGCTGGAAAAGGCAGGCGCCACGGTGCGCGTCGCGGCCGCCGATGTCTGCAATCTGGCGCAGATGCGCCGCGCCGTCGATGCCGCGACCGGGGAATTCGGGCGGATCACCGGCGTCATTCACGGCGCGGGCGTCATCGCCGACGCGCCGCTTCTGGCGAAATCCCCGTCCTCGGTCGAGGATGTGTTCACCCCGAAAATCCACGGCACGCAGGTGCTCGACCAGCTCTTCCCCGACGGATCGGTCGACTGGATCGCGCTCTTCAGCTCCTCCTCCACCGTCACGGCGCCTGCCGGTCAGGTGGATTACGTCGCGGCGAACGAATACCTCAACGCCTTTGCCGCCTCGCGTCGCGGCGGGGCCACACAGGTCACCGCGATAAACTGGGGCATCTGGAACGAGGTCGGCATGGCCGCCGAAGCCGTGGCCAGCCGCACCGGCGACATGCCCGACATCCCGGTCAGCGACGCAGGTCAGCCGCTGATCGACACGGCAACCTTTGACGCTGCCGGAAACCGCCTGTTCCATGCGGAATTCTCCGAGGATGACTGGATCATCGACGAACACCGGACCGCGCAGGGCGACGCGCTGTTGCCCGGCACCGGCTATCTGACGCTGGCGGCCCATGCGCTGCGCGCGCAGCGCGAAACCGGCGCGTTCGAGCTGCGTGATTTCACCTTCCTGCGTCCGCTGCACGTGGCCAAGGGGCAAAGCCGCGGGGTGACGCTTCGGCTCTCCCGGCAGGACGTGGGCTACGGGCTCGAGGTGCTGGCCGACTGCACCCTTCAAGGCCGCGAAGGGCGCTGCCTGACCGCGCAGGCGCAGATTGCGCTGACCCCGATGCCGCAGCCGCGGCAACTGGACATCGCCGCCATCCGCGCCCGCTGCGGTGCCGAAGAGGCGCATGCCAATGGCGGCAAGCTGCGGTCGGCCCAGGAGGTGCATCTGAATTTCGGTCCGCGCTGGAAGGTGCTCGACACCCGCGCGCTGGGGCAGGGCGAAGGCATTGCCACGCTGTCGCTGCCCGCCGCCGCGCAGGAAGATGCCGGGTTCGTGCTGCACCCCGCGCTGCTGGACATCGCCACCGGCTGGGCGATGGAACTGATCGCGGGCTACACCCCAACGCATCTCTGGGCGCCGGTGTCCTATGATCGCGTGCGGGTCTATCACCCGCTGCCTTCCCGCATCGTTTCGTGGGTGCGCAACGCGGGGGAAAATCACTCAGGCGCGGAATCCGCCAGCTTCGACGTCACGCTGGCCGCCCCCGACGGCACCGTCTGCGTGGAGATCCGCGGCTTTACCATCCGGCGGCTTGACGACATCGCCGTTCTGGCCGCCCCGCCGCGCCTGACCGCCGCAGAGGTGGAATTCGACGATGCCGCCGACGGCACGTCGCAACCGCTTTCCGCGGCCGAGGAACGGCTGCATCACAATCTCACGCAGGGCATCCTGCCCCACGAAGGCGTCGTGGCGTTCCAGCGTGCGATGGGACTGGGCCATAGCCAGATCGTCGTGTCGTCGATGGATCTGGATGCGCTGACCCGGCAGACCGCCGCCAGTACCGCCGAGGCGGGCGAGGCTCAGAAATTCGACCGCCCGCAGCTCGATGGCGATTACGTGGCACCCGCGAATGACATCGAACGCACCTTGGCCGGGTTCTGGCAAGAGCTGTTGGGGGTTTCCGACCCGGGGGTCGAGGACAGCTTTTTCGACCTTGGCGGGCATTCGCTGATCGCGGTGCGGCTGTTTTCCATGGTCAAAAAGGCATACCGCGTCGATTTCCCCATCTCGATCCTGTTCGAAGCGCCGACGATCCGCAAATGCGCCGCACTTATCGCCGAGCGCACAGGTGCCAGCGACACCGACACCGGCGACACCCCGGCCAGCCCCCGCGCGCCCGAACGCCGTTACAAGCATCTGGTTGCCATGCACGACGGCGAAGGTGGATCGCGCACGCCGTTCTTCCTGGTCGCGGGCATGTTCGGCAACGTGCTGAACCTGCGGCATCTCGCGCATCTTCTGGGCAGCGACCGGCCGTTCTATGGCCTGCAGGCGCGCGGCCTTTATGGCGACGAGGCCCCGCACCAGACCATCCCGGACGCCGCGCGCGACTACATCGCCGAGATGAAGCAGGTGCAGCCCGAAGGCCCCTATATGGTGGGCGGATTTTCTGGCGGCGGCATCACCGCCTACGAGATCGCGCAACAATTGCGCGCCATGGGTGACGAGGTCGCGCAGATCGTGATGCTGGATACCCCGCTGCCGCAACGCCGTCCGCTGACCGGGCGGGACAGGCTGCTGATCCAGTTGCAGGAACTGCGCCGCAAGGGGCCACTCTATCCGCTGACATGGGCGCGCAACCGCCTGCGCTGGGAACTGCGCAAGCGCCAGAAGGGATACCAGCAAAGCGCGACGGAACACGCCTTCCACAATGCCGCGATCGAGGCGGCGTTCCTGGGTGCCGTGGCGCAGTATCAGGTCAGGCCCTGGGATGGCCGCCTTGCGCTCTTCCGGCCGCCGCAGCAGGGCCACTGGACTGTCGGTGACGGGCGCATGGTCGATGCCGACCGCGCCTATGTCCTGCCCGACAACGACTGGACCCAGCACGCCCCGCGCATCACCGTGCACGAGGTGCCGGGCGATCACGACAGCATGGTGCTGGAACCCAACGTGCGGGTGCTGGCCGCGCAGATGCGCGAAGAGATCGTCGCCGCCGAAGCGCAGGCGGGCGACATGGGCCAGATCATCGAATTCGATCCGCGCCGGGCGGCGGAGTAGCGCCATGGACCACAGCGTGCTCACCGTCTTGCTGAACTACCGCACCGCCGACATGACCCTGCGGTCGGCCCGTGCGGCGTTGCGCGCGATGGAGGGGATCGCGGGCGAGGTGGTGATCGTCGACAACGACAGCGGCGACGGGTCGTTCGACAAGATCGCAACCGGTCTGCAAAGCGCCGAATGGGCGCATGGCGCGCCCATCCGCGTGATCCAGTCGGGCCACAACGGCGGCTTCGGCGCGGGCAACAACTTTGGCATCCGCGCGGGGTTCAAGGGCGGCGGCACGCCCGATTACATCTACATCCTGAACTCGGATGCCTTTCCTGCGCCCGATGCGATCCGGACCCTGCGCAGCCATCTGCAGGCGCATCCGCAGGCCGGATTTGCGGGCAGCTATATTCACGGGCCCGAGGGTGACGCGCATGTCACCGCCTTCCGCTTTCCGACCGTGCTGTCCGAGTTGGAAGGGGCGGCGCGGTTCGGCCCGTTGTCGCGGCTGTTGTCCGAACGCGCCGTCCCTATCGGCGTGCCGAAGGACACGCAGCGCGTCGATTGGTTGGCGGGCGCGTCGATGTTGATGCGGGCCAAGGTGCTGGAGCGGATCGGCCTATTTGACGAGACGTTCTTTCTCTATTTCGAGGAAACCGACCTTTGCCTGCGCGCCGCCCGCGCCGGCTTCGAGACGCATTATGTCCGCGAAAGCGCGGTCGAGCATATCGGATCTGTGTCCACCGGCATGAAGACCTGGACGCGCATGCCGTCCTACTGGTTCGACAGCCGCTGGCACTATTTCAGCAAGAACCACGGCCGCGGCTATGCGGCACTGGCGAGCCTCGCGCATGTTACGGGCGGGATTTTGTGGCGTCTTCGGCGGGTGATCCAGCGCAAGCCCCCCGCCGATCCGCCGCATTTCCTGCGCGGTCTGATCCTGCACGATCTGCGCGCGCTTCTTCGGTCGACACCGGGCGCGCGACAGGCGTCGCCGCAGCGGGCGACGCTCCTAAGACCCAAACCGGAGTAATCTCATGGCCAGTTTCACCGCCATCGTGATCGGCAACGAATCCCTGACGCAGCAATGCGCCGAACGCCTGCTGGCGCGCGGACACAGGCTTGCTGCGCTCGTGACGCGCAACGCCGACGTGGCGGGCTGGGCGCGCGGGCAGGGGGTTCGGGTCGTCGACGCGGGGCCGGGCCTGGCGGAGCGGTTGGGCGGGCTGCGCTGCGACTGGCTGCTCAGCATCGCCAACCTCGACATCATCCCGCAGGCCGTGCTGGACCTGCCCGCCAAGGGAGCGGTGAACTTTCATGACGGGCCATTGCCGCGACACGCGGGCCTCAACGCGCCGGTCTGGGCGCTGGTCGAGGGCGAGGCGCGCCATGGCATCACCTGGCATATGATCGAGGGCGGCATCGACGAAGGCGACATTCTGGAACAACGGCTCTTTGACATCGCCCCCGGCGAAACCGCGCTGACGCTGAACACCAAATGCTTTGCCGCCGGGATCGAATCGTTCGACGCGCTGTGCGTGGCGCTGGAAACCGGCGCGCCGGAAAGGCGTGCGCAGGATCTGAGCAAGCGCAGCTATCACGCCCGCGACGACCGTCCGCAAAAGGGGGGCATGCTGGATTTTGCGGCCACCGCCGACACGCAGGAGCGGCTGATCCGGGCGCTGGATCACGGCGGGTACTGGAACCCGCTCTGCACCGCGAAGATCGTGGTTGAGGAAGCGGTGGTCCACGTTGGCAGCGCGCGGCTGGCGCAGGCGCAGGCGGCCCCCGGCACGGTGATCGACGTAACGGACGCCAGCGTGACCATCGCCTGCGCGCAGGGCGCGCTGGTGATGTCGGGTTTGCGCGACGATGCGGGGCGCGCGGTTGCTGCGACGAAGATGTTCGAGGTGGGGCAGGTCCTTGGGGCCGACGCCAAGGCGACCCCGCCCGAGGTGATCCGCCATGACGGTTTCTGGCGCAAGCGGCTGCAGGCCTTCACCCCCGCCGGGGTCAATGGCCGCGGCATGGCGCAGGGCACGACCGCCACGCTGCCTCTGGCAGAAGGTGTCACGGCCGCCACCGTCGCCGCCTGGGTCCTGCAAATGGCTGGGCCGTGCGATCTGGCACTCACGACCGCCGCGCTGCGCAGCCATGCTTCCGCCGGCATGGTCAGCGCATGGCTGCCCCTGCGCGTGACGGACAGCCCGAACCTGGCCACGCTCGCGCACGACATGGCAGAGGCCGTGACACAGGCGGAAAAGCATCTGGGCTTTGCCGCCGACCTGCCGCTGCGCGATCCGGCGATCGGGCAGCTTGTCACGCCCGACATCGCGCTGTCGCTGAACGCAGGCCCGGTGGCCGGTGCCGCGCTCACCGTCGAACTGTCGGACCAGGGCGCGACGCTGCATCACGATACCGGCGCCGTCACGCCCGAGCTTGCGGGCCTTCTTGCCGCGCGGATCGACGCGCTTGCCGCCGCGCCCGATGATGTGCCGCTGGGCGATCTACCCCGTCTGCCGGTGGCCGAACGCGATCTGGTGCTGAACGCCTGGAACGATACCGCGACGGAGTATGACACCGCCCTGACCATGCACCGCGCGTTCGAGGCGCAGGCGGCCCGCACGCCGGACGCCACCGCGCTGGTAATTGAAAACCAAAGCCTGAGCTATGCCGAGCTCAACGCCCGCGCCAACCGGGCCGCACGGGTGCTGCGGGACATGGGCGTGGGGCCCGACAGGGTCGTGGGCCTGTGCACCCGACGCGGCATCGACCTGATGGTCGGCGCGCTGGCGATCCTCAAGGCAGGCGGGGCCTATCTGCCGATGGACCCGGGCTATCCCGCCGACCGGCTGGCGCATTTCATCGCAGACAGCGGCGCGTCGGTGATCGTGACGCAGGACGGGTTGCAGGCCGATCTGCCGCGACATGACGCGCAGGTACTGGTGCTGGATACCGACCCCCGCATAGCTGAGGCGGCGGCGGACAACCTGCCCGACACCTCCGGCACGGAGGATCTGGCCTATCTTATCTACACCTCCGGTTCGACCGGAAAGCCCAAGGGCGTGATGATCGAACACCGCAACGTCGCCAACTTCTATGCCGGAATGGACCAGCGGGTGGCGCATGATGCGGGCGGGACCTGGCTTGCGGTCACGTCGCTGTCGTTCGACATCTCCGTGCTCGAGCTTTTCTATGCCACCGCGCGCGGCTTCAAGGTCGTGCTCAGCTCGGATGCCGACCGCGGGCTGATCTCCAACGGGCCGCTGCCGGTCACTGGCGGTATGGAATTTTCGCTGTACTACTGGGGCAACGACGACGGCGTCGGCCCGGACAAGTACAAGACGCTGCTGGAAGGCGCGAAGTTCGCCGACGAAAAAGGATTCGTCGCGGTCTGGACGCCCGAACGGCATTTCCACGCCTTCGGCGGGCCCTACCCGAATCCGTCGGTCACCGGGGCCGCCGTTGCGGGGCTGACGAAAAACATCGGCGTGCGCGCCGGATCCTGCGTCGCCCCCCTGCATCATCCCGCCCGCATCGCCGAGGAATGGGCGGTGATCGACAACCTGACCAACGGGCGCGCGGGCATGGCCATTGCCAGCGGCTGGCAGCCCGACGATTTCGTGCTGCGCCCGGAAAATTCGCCGCCCGACAACAAGACCGCGATGATCGACAGCATCACCACCCTGCGCAAGCTCTGGGCCGGGGAGGAGGTCGCATTCCCGCGCAAGGACGGCAGCCTGCATGCCGTCGTCACGCAGCCGCGTCCGGTGTCCAAGGATCTGCCGGTCTGGGTCACGACCGCCGGCAACCCCGAAACCTGGAAAGAGGCCGGGCGCCTTGGCGCCAATGTGCTGACCCACCTGCTGGGCCAGTCGGTCGATGAGGTCGCGGGCAAGATCAAGATCTACCATGCCGCCCTGCGCGAGGCCGGATATGATCCGGCCGATTTCACCGTCACGCTGATGCTGCACACTTGCCTGGCGGACACCCGCGAGGACGCGCGCGAAATCGCCCGCGAGCCGATGAAGGGCTACCTGCGCTCTGCCGCCGGGCTGATCAAGCAATACGCCTGGGCGTTCCCGGCGTTCAAGAAACCCGAAGGCGTCAAGAACGCGTTCGAACTGGATCTTGGGTCGCTGGACGAGGACGAGCTTGAAGGCATCCTCGATTTCGCCTTCGAGCGGTATTTCAACGATTCGGGCCTTTTCGGCACCGTCGAGGATGCGCTGGCCCGAACCGAGGCGCTCAAGAAGATCGGCGTCGGCGAAATCGCCTGCCTGATCGACTATGGCATCGCGCCCGATCTGGTGCTCGAAGGGCTGAAGCCTCTGGCCGAGGTATGCGCGCGCGCCAACCAGAACACCGAACTGCCTGCGGATGATTTCTCGATCGCCGCTCAAATCCTGCGCCATGACGTCAGCCACCTGCAATGCACGCCCTCGATGGCGCGGATGATCGCGATGAACGACGAGGCGCGCTTTGCCCTGGGCCGGGTCAAGCATCTGATGCTGGGGGGCGAACCGCTCCCCGGCGCGCTGGTGGCGGAGTTCAACGGCCTGACCGACGCGACGATCACCAACATGTACGGGCCGACCGAAACAACGATCTGGTCCTCGACCGAACCGGCGCGGGCCAGCGACAGCGTGGTCAATATCGGCACTCCCATCGCCAACACCCAGCTTTACGTTCTGGACGAGGATCAGCAGCCGGTGCCCGTCGGCGTACCGGGCGAGCTGTGGATCGGCGGTGACGGCGTCACGCGCGGCTATTGGAACCGGCCCGAGCTGACGGCGGAACGATTCCTGCCCAATCCGTTCCATTCGGGCCGCATGTACCGCACTGGCGACCTGGTCACGCGCCGCGCCGACGGGCGGATCGATTTCGTCGGACGTGTCGATCACCAGATCAAGCTGCGCGGACATCGGATCGAACTGGGCGAGATCGAAGCGACGCTCGAGGCGCAGACAGGCGTGCGGCAGGCCGTGGTCGCCGCGCGCGAGGATCTGCCGGGCGATCTGCGGCTGGTCGGCTACTACACCTCTGACACAGCGCTGGATGAGGCGGCGCTCAAGACCGCGCTGACCGGGGCGCTGCCGGACTACATGGTGCCGTCGCGGTTCATGCGGCTGGACCGTTTTCCGCTGACCCCGAACAAGAAGGTGGACCGCGGCGCGCTGCCCGCCCCGGTGAAGCCGCTGGCCAAACAGACCCCGCGCCCGGTCGCGCGGGTCACCGTGGCCACGGCCTCTGCCGATACGGAGGCGCGGATCGGTGCGATCTGGGCGCGAGTGCTGGGGCTGGATGCGGTCACCGGGCGCGACAACTTCTTTGATCTGGGCGGGCATTCGCTGCTGGCGGTGCAGGCGCACCGGCTGATCCGCGAAGAACTGGGCGCGCAGGCGCTGTCGATCACCGATATCTTCCGCTTCCCGGTGCTGTCGGCCCTGGCGGGGCGCGTCAGCGGGCTGATTGCCCCCGCAGAGTCCGGGCCGAAACCGGCGACGCCGGTGGCGGCCAACGCTCCGGCAAACGACCGCGCGCAGGCCCGCAGCGATGCCATGGCCCGCCGTCGCGCGATGCGCGCCCGCCGCAGCGCCTGAGCCATGGATTTCGCCGCGCTGACAGCCTTGCGCGACCGCGCGCGCGCGGACCTTCCCGGCTGGCTGTCGCTTGAACTCGCCGATGCCACCGCGCCGCAACCGCCGCTTTTCCCCGAGGAGGAGGCGGCGGTTGGCCGCGCGGTGGCGTCACGCAGGGCGGAATTCAAGGCAGGCCGCGCTGCCGCCCGGGCAGCACTGGCGGCCCGTGGCGGCCCGGCCTGTGCGATCCCGGCGGGGCCGGACCGCGCGCCGGTCTGGCCTGCGGGCTATTGCGCCAGCATCACCCATACCGGCAGCCTGTGCCTTGCCGCCGCCGCGCGGCTGTCGGATGCGCAGGGCGTTGGCCTTGACCTCGAGGTGTTGCAAATACTCGAGCCCGGTGTGCTCGAACGGGTCAGCACCGAAACGGAACGGGCCGGCCTGCCCGCCGACCCCGATCACGCCGGGGCACGGATTTTTTCCGCCAAGGAAGCCGCCTACAAGGCGCAATATCCGTTGAGCAGGACGCTTTTCGGCTTTGACGGGCTGCGCTTCGACGCAGAGGGTGACGGGCGTGCCCGCCTCGGTTTTACCCGAGATATCGCCCCGTTTGCCAAGGGTGACGTGCTGACCGTCCGGCAATGGCAGCACGCGGGGTTGGTGCTGTCCGTTTGTCTCCTGCCGCCCGGCGAAGACTAGCATTATGGCGAAAATGTGTTCGTAATCCGGGATTTGGAAATGATCTGTTTCGACCCTCACCCGGAAAAATCATGGCAAAATTTAGCCAAATCCCCTAAATTGCGGCAGGAAGAGGGCGAAAGTACGGGCGAGCGTCGCGCGTGCCAATATGCCGTCTGACCGATCGCATTGGGGGCCCACTGCGGGAGCAGTAGTATGAACCAGTTCCAGTCGTTTTCCGAAGTCATGGCCGCCCTGCGGCGGCGCAAGGCGATGATCCTTTTCATCGTCATCATCGGCTCCGTGCTTTCCGTGCTCAACGCCCTGGGCATGACCAAGATGTACGAGGCGACCGCAGTCGTGCAGATCGAAGAGGCGCGGATTCCCGATGCCATGGCCGGCACGTCGGGCGAAGCCGAGGACGCGTCACTGCGGTTGCGCCTCATCGAACAGCGCCTGATGGCCCGCGACAATGTCGTGGCGATCATGGACAAGCACGGCATCTATGCCGATCAGCCGGACATGTCGCTGAACGAACGCGTCGCCGCCCTGCGCGAAGCGGTCCGGATCGTCGAGATCCGCGACGATTCCCCCTCCTGGCAGCGCGGTGCGGCGTCGGGGCTTTATATCACCGCGCAGGTCAACAACCCGCAGAAGGCCGCCGATCTGGCCAATGAACTTGCGCTGTCGCTGGTTGAACAATCGGCGCGTCGGGCCGAGTCGCGGGTGCGCGAAACCTTCGATTTCTTCGTCGATGAATCCGAGCGGGTCGAGGCCGACATCGTCGCCATCGAAGACCGCATCGCCAGCTTCAAACAGGAAAATGCCGAGGTACTGCCCGAAGGCATCGCCGCGCTGCGGGTCGAAGGGTCGTCCCTGCGGGAAGCCGCGCTGCGGCTGGAGCAAGAGATCATCACCCTGCAAAGCAACGCCGACCGTCAGCGCGAGGAGGTGCTGGAACGCCAGGTCGCGCTGCTGGAGGAGCAAAAGGCGCTGATCGCCGAACGGCTGACCCAGATCGACGCGCAGATCCGCCGCGCGCCCGAGGTCGAGCGGGCCCTGGGCACGCTGGAGCGTGAACTGACGCGCCTGCAAGAGCAATACACCGTCATCACCCGCCGCAAGGCCGAGGCCGAGATGGGACAGATGCTGGAAGACCGCGCGCAGTCCGACCGGTTCGAGATTCTGGAAACCGCGCTGGTGCCCGAGTTTTCGGTCTCGCGCAGCCGCAAACGCACCGCGCTGATGGGCGCCGTGGCCAGCATCATCGTCGCCGTCGGCGCGGCCTTCCTGATCGAGTTGCGCAACCCTGCGATCCGCAACTCAGCGCAGATGGAGCGGGTGCTGGGCATGCAGCCGGTGGTGTCGATCCCGCAAATCCGCAGCCGTGGCGATGTCCGCAAACGCCGCATCGCCCTGGGCGCGACCCTGCTGACCATCGGTCTGGCGGTCTTTGCGGCCGTCCGGTTTCTGGGCGAAAAGTTCTGGCAGCTCGGGCTGGACAGGATCCTGCCGCGCCTGACACAATCCTGACAGCGCTTGCGGAACGTCAGACGGTGGCGGTCAGGCGGTTCGGGATCAGTAGGCGTAGGTCTTGACCGACACGCCTTCTGCCATGTTCAGCACCATGCCCAAAAGCGGGGTCTGCGTGCCCAACCGGCGCTCGACCTCCTTGACCTCGCTCTCGGTGGTGATGCCGCCGCCGATCACCAACAGCACCGCATCGAAATGCGCGCGCGAGGCGATGACGTCATCGGAACTCAGCGCTGGGGGCATGTCGTAAAGCACGACATCGGGCTGCAGCTTTGCCTGCATCTGCTGCAGGCTGCTTGCGGTGGCGGGATCCTGCAAAAGCTCGGCGGCGTAATCCTCGACATGGGTATTAAAGCCGAAGGCAATATTGCGGCCGACGTGAACCTCGTTCGGGCCCGGGCGCAACATGTGCGCAAGCGGTGACACGTCGCCCCGCAGCATGTCGCCGATCCGGCCCTGCGGGTTCAGGCCGAACGCCTTGTGCAGGCTGGGAGCGCGCATATCGAGGTCCAGCAGCAGGGTGCCGCAGTTTTCCTGACGCGACAGGCTGATGGCCAGGTTGGCGGCGGTGAAGGTCTTGCCGCAATCCTTGGTGGGCGAGGTGATGGCGACCCGCGACCAGCCGTGTTCGGCCAGCCCCTGCAGCAGCCGCGTGCGCAAGACGTCAAAGATCGCGTGCGCCGGATCGCTGCGTTCGGCGGTGATGATGCGGTTGCGCTCCAGCAGACGCGGAGCCAGTTCGAAGGTGCCCAGCCGCGCCCAGTTGTCGGCGCGGGTCGGCGGCGTGGTATCGGCTCCGGGAGCGTCTCGGACAGCTTCGTCTTCCTTCTCCTCGGCCCGGGTCTCTGTAGCCTCCGGTTCCAACTGCGGCTCTGTCACCGGTTTCGCGGCATCCGCTACGGGCTGCGCGTCCTTGGTCTTGGCCTGATCCTCGGCCTGCTTGGCCAGCAATTGCGCCTGTGCGCGCTCCTGCGCAGCGGCGCGGGTGGCGGCGATCTTTTCGGCCTTTGCCTCTGCCTCTGCCCGAGCGCGCTGTTCGGCGGCGCGGGCGCGCTGGCGGCGCTCGGCGGCCTCTGCCTCGGCCTTGCGCTGCGCCTCGGCCTTGCGCTGGGCCTCGGCCTTTGCTTGGGCTTTCTGCCGCTGCTCGGCGTTCTTCGCCGCTTGTGCGTCCTGCCTGGCGGCGTCCCGCTGTGCGCGTTTTTCCGCTTCGGCCTTGGCGATGGCGGCGGCCTCTGCGGCCTTGCGGGCCTGGAGCCGATCTGCGGCTTCGCGCTGGCGTGTCTCTTGCGCGCGGGCTGCGGCCTCTTCGGCGTCGGCGCGGCGTTTCGCTTCTGCGCGGGCCTCGGCCCCGCGCTGCGCGGCCTCTTGTGCCAGCCGTTTCTGTTCCGCCTCGCGGGCGGCCTGCTGTGCGGCGGCGCGGCGGGCCAACCGCTCTTCACGCGTTTCGAGCGGCGGAATGGGCGCTTCTTCGGTTTCGGGCACGCGGCGCGGCAGGATGTCGGACGCATCCTCTACCTTGGCACGGCGTTTGCGCCGAAACTTGGGTCTGTCGGCCATGCTCACGCCTCCAGGCTCCGGGCAGGGCAGCGCCGGGCCACGGGTCGAAGACCCGGCCCGCGGTGTGCCTTGCGACTGTCGGTCATAACCATGCGCGTCTGCCTGTGTTCTTTGTGCCGGGTGATCCGGCGCGTCCGGACCCGGGTTGCGATCACTAGACCAAACAAATTTGGCCAGAATAAGTCGAAAACACCGGGATTGTTGACGAACCCCCTAGAAGCCAAAGAGATTGGCACGGGTGATGGCATTTTCAATGAACCGGTCCTTGTCGGTCTCGGGCTGCCAACCCAGCACATCCTTGGGTTTGGTGTTCACGAAGGGCGAAAAATGGGCGCGGCTTTTCCAGTCGGCCAGCGACGGGCGGATGACGCCCGAACGGCGCAGGGCGTATTTCTTGAGCGCGTACTTTACGGCGTCGGACGCGTAGAAGGCATAAAGGTTGCCCGAGCTGACCCGGATGCGCGCGCCAAGCGCCCGGTGGATCGCATCGAAATATCCGCGCCCCGACAGCATCCGTTCGCCCACGAGGTTGAAGGATTGCCCAAGGGCGGCGTCCGGCTCGATCATCCTGACCAGCCCGTCGGCCACGTCGTCGATCAGCACGAATGGCAGGATATTGTGCCCGTGACCCCAGATCCGCACCGCGCCCGCGCCGTGCCAGCGTCCGATGCCCCAATGTTGCAGCGGCCCGCCCTGGCCCACGACGATCCCGGGGCGCGCGATGACCAGCGGCAGGCCGCGTTCGGCATGCATCTGCATGAGCTGGCGTTCGCATTCGGCCTTGGACCGGGCGTAGATGTTGCGATCGGACATGTCGGCGGCAAATGCGGTGGCTTCGGTGATCTTCCGTGTCGGATCGCTCATGTCGTAGCTGGCGATGGTGCCGGTGTAGATCAGCCGTTTGACGCCTGCGTCCTGCGCCGCCTCGGCGATGCCGATGGCGACGGCGACATCGTTGCGCAACGCGTCGTCCCAGGTCTTGTCCATCGACTTGGCCAAGTTGAACACCACGTCGATGCCCCGCATCGCGTCCGTCAGCGCGGCGCGGTCCCTGAGCGATACGCCCACGGTTTCCACGGCATCGGGCAGGTCGGGAAAGGGGCCGTGCCGTCCGCGCGACAGCACCCGCACGTCGCGCCCGTCGGCCACCAGCCGGCGCGTCAGCGCGCGCCCGATGAAGCCGGTGCCGCCGATGACCATGGCGGTGGGTTTGGCCTTGCGGGTCTGTACGGCGGGGGCGGCGGTTGCCAGTGCGGCATCCGGCAGAAGAGCAAGCGCATTATCCAGCGCCTGCATCACCGTCACGGTGCTGGGTCCGGCAAAGCGGGCATCGGCGGGCTTGCCCCGCCGCAGGGCATCGTAGACGCCCGCGTTCATGCCCCGAAAGCTGAGCCCGTAAGGCGATTTGGCATTGAGCGAGCCGAGCTGCGTGCCGGCGTTGCGCAATCCCTCGCGCATGTGCTGCCAGCCCTGATCCATCTGTCGGCGCAGCGGGTTCACGACCAGATCAGAGGCGTTTTCGCGGTCCACGATCAGCGTGTCGGCGGCATAATCGAACCGCGCCCGGGCGGTCGATCCGCGCAGGGTCACCGAACGGTCGTCGATGGTTTCCACCAGCGAGATCGTAAAGGTGATGTCGACATCCCCCGCCCGCGCCAGGATGCGCCAGCCCTGCGGGCGCATGTCGTCCCCGGGCAGGGCGATGGGTTTGGAAAGCTCGGCATGGGTGATCTGCGGCGTGCCGAACAGATCGACGGCAAAGGCCATCAGGTGGGGACCAAGCTCCAGCAGCAGGTTCTTTGGTTCCCTCAGCAGCCACAATCCGTAGGGCCCCGACCGCAACGGCGCCAGCGGGAAACACCAGTTGACCTCGGCCCCCGACACGCGGCCCAGCAGCCCCTTGTCGCGCATTTCCTTCAGGCGCAGGTAGGACGGCATGCCCAGAAAGTTGTGCCCGGCGTGAAAGCGTTTGCCTGTCGCCTCGGCCGCCAGCTGGATGGCGCGGGTCTGATCGGCGCTTTCCGCCACCGGCTTTTCGACCAGCACATGCAGCCCGCCCTGCAGGCATTGCACCGCCAGATCGTGATGCAGATGCGGTGGCGTCAGGATATGCACCGCGTCGCAGCAGTCGCTGTCGATCAGATCTTCGACCGACACAAAGGCCTGCGCACCATAGCCCTCGGCCAGTGCCCGCGCGGCACCGATGGACACGTCGCACACCGCCGCCAGCGTAACGCCGTCGGTCGCCTGCAAGGCGTCGGCATGCCAGCTGGCGATATATCCGGCCCCGATCAGGCCCACGCGAAGGGTGTCAGACATGGCGGGTTCCTTACTTGTATTCGATGATGCGCATTTGTCGGCCCCGCAGCCTGCGCCAGTGAAATTTGGCCATGCCGATCATGTTGGGCAGTTTCGAAAGGGTCAGCAAGGCCGCATGCGGCGTCGCCTCTGCCGCGGGCACGCCGTCCAGCAGCAGACCCCGGCGGGTGCGGACGAAGTTGTAGCCATAGGCGGTCAGCGGCAGCAGGATCAGCAGTGGCAGGGCGACAAGCGACAGGAGTGTCAGCAGCGGCAAAATAAGCCCGTAGACCAGCACGCGGCTGCGTTCGGTGAGGAAGTAGTCAGGATGCAGATGCCCGACCTGCGCGAACCCGTGGCCGGTGCGCACCGCGCGCTGCCACCACTGGCCAAAGCGCGTCATGGCGGCGTCGTGCAGGGTCATGTCTTCGGGCAGCCGTTCCAGTCGCCAGCCCGCCTTGCGCATGCGGGTGCAGAATTCGTCATCCTCGGCGGCGATCACCGTGGGGTCAAAGCCGCCCAGATCGCGAAACACCTCGCTGCGCACCATCATGTCACCGCCGCAGGCCTGGATCTCTCCCGCCGGGCGGTGCCATTCCCAGTCGCAAAGCTGGTTGTAGACCGACGCGTCGCGCTGCGTTTCTGACCGCCATCCGGTGACCATGGCGACCTGCGGGTGACTGTCCAGATGCGCGGCACCCTGCGGAATCCAGCCTGCCACAAGCTGGCAATCGCCGTCGATGAACTGCACGTAAGGTGCTGTGTCGCCCAGCTCTTCGAGTCGCGCGAACCCTGCATTGCGCGCCCGCGCCGCTGTAAAAGGGACCGAGGTGTCGAGCAGAACCACCTCGGCCCCGGCCAGACGGGCGGCGTCCACGCTGCCATCGTCCGATCCCGAATCCACATAGACCACGCGTCGCGCCTGCCCTTGCACGGACCGCAGCGCCGCAACCAGCCGCTGGCCTTCGTTGCGCCCGATCAGAACCGCATCCACTGGCGTCATGATCGGACCTCGGGGCGTTTTGACGGGGTCGTGCCCCCTTTGGCATAGCTTTGAAAAAGATGCGAGAGGCGCGCGGCTTCTTGTGCGATCGTATACTCCCGCGCAACAGTTTCGCGGCCCTTGGCGCCCATTGCCTGACGTAGCGCCGGATCAGCCAGAAGGTCGCGCAGGGCCGCGGTCAGCGCAGCACCATCGCCCGGTGGCACCAGACGCCCCGATGCGCCATCCTCGACCAGTTCAGGCACGCCCGCGATCCGGGTCGTGACGACAGGCACGCCTGCGGCCATCGCTTCCATCAGCACGACGGGTACGCCTTCGGCAAAGCTGGGCAGGACAAAGATATCCGTATCGCGCAGGGCGGCGGCGACCGCATCCTGGCTTTGATAGCCCAGGAACCGCACGTTGAGGCCCTGCGCCTGGCGTTCCAGTGCCGCGCGGTCGGGTCCGTCGCCGATGACCGTCAACTCGGCCTCCGGCAGGTCGCGCATCGCCTCAAGCAGCAGCGGCACGCCTTTGACCGCCGCCAGCCGCCCGACGAACAGCAGGCGGTTGCCGGTGCGGGTACCGGGACCATAGCGGTCGGGGTCGATGCCGCAATGCACGATATGCAGGCGCGACCAGACAGCCTGCGGCGCAAAGCACATGAGCTGCGACCGCGCGAATTCCGAAATGCAGGCGACAAATGCGGCGCGCCGGGCCTTTTCGTCGATGCGCCAGTGCTGTGGTTCAAAGAAAATGTCCGGGCCGTGAATGGTAAAGCTGTAGGGAATGCCCGAAAGCGCCCCCGCCAGCATCGCCACGGTGCAGGATGCCTTGGCGATGTGGTTGTGCAGATGATCGACGCCGTGGTCCCGCAGATGCGCGGCCAGAACGCCGGCCTCGACGAAATAGATCAGGTTGTAGGCCCGCCCGCGCAGTCCCTTGGGCGCGGTGCGCCAGGCCAGCCGCAGCGCCGAGAGATAGCGGCCGGGGTTCCGCATCCAGCGCAGGTGCGCCCGGATCAGCGTGATGGGGGCGCGGCATGCCTCTAGCACGTGAAAGGTGCGCGCCTGTTCGTCGCGCTGTTCCGGCCCGACGAGGTGTTCCGCCCCGGTGCGGCGGATCGAACAGGTTTCGACCACGTGCCCAAGGCGACGCAGGGCCGCGACCTCGCGCTGGATGAAGGTGTCGGAGGCGCGGGGGTATTCCCCGGTGAGGTAGGCCAGTTTCGGCAGCGCGGTCATCTGGCCCCGTCCTTTCCGATGGCGTCGGCCATCAGCGCCTCGAAATCGCGGGTCTCGTGTCCGCCAAGGGCCCGGCGCATCGCGTCATTTGAGTAGTTCAGCGGCGTCATGCGGGCGCGCAGCACCGGCACGCGCAGAAGGCCGGGCAGGGACGGGCGGTCGAACAACTGGGCCATCGGCATCAGCAGCTGCCACGGCACCGGGATCACGAATTTCGGCCAGCCCGCGCGCCGCCGCGCCCGCAGGAACCGCGCACGGTCGGGCAGATCGTCGTCCAGCACATTGAGCGTGCCACCGCCCGGCGTCACCGCCGACTGAACCAGCGCCCAGGCACAGAGCCCGACATGGCAAAGCGGGATCTGTCCCTTGCCGCCGACCCGCAGCAGGACAGGGCCGACCCCGGCCCCCAGATGCGCATTGTCGAGCCGTCCGGGCCCATAGACCGCGCCCGGTCGCAGGCACCAGAGCGTGAGGCCCTGTGCCTTGGCCGCGTTTCGGCAGAGCGTTTCCTGCCGCAGCTTGCCGCGAACATAGGCGTCACGCGCGGCGTCGGCCTTTTCCATCGGCGCGTCCTCGGTCAGAGTGCCGCCGATCGGCACGGCGATCGTGTCATAGACCGCAAGGCTGCTGACCAGCACCAGGGTGCACACCTCCTGCCCGGCCATCGCGGTCAAAAGCGTTTCGGTTCCGCGCAGCGTGTCGCGTTCGTGGCGCGCGGCCTCTCCGCCCAGATGGGCGGCGGCGTGGATCACCGCATCGACGCCGTCCAGCGCCGCGCTCAGCGCCTTGGGATCGGCCTGTGCCAGATCGAAGCGGCACAGCCAGATCTCTGGATCCTCTGCCCACTCGGGCCGACCCTGGCTGCGCACCAGCGCGGTCACCCGGATGCCGCGGGCGCGCGCCTCGGCCACCGTGGCGCGGCCGATGAACCCTGCGGCGCCGGTGATCAGAACATGGTTCACCGCGCCCATGGCATCGGCTCCATCGGTTGGCAGGTCGTGGTCATGCGCTGTGCGCCGCTGTCTTCGCCCGCGTTCTGAATGGCCAGCGTCACCTCGGTCATGTGCAGGGCGAAATCGTTGGTCAGGCGGCAGGGCCTCCCTTCGGCCAGCGCGTCGAGCATTTCCTGTGGGCCAAGCAGAAAGTTCATCGCCGCCGCCCCCCAGCGTTTGACCTTGGGGTGCGTCGGCCCCTTCAGCCGCACACGCCGGGGAAATGGGTGTTCCATCAGCCGCCGCCGGACCGCCATCCGGCGCGCGAACCGCACCTTGGCGGCATTGTCCCAGGCGGCGTCGCAGGACAGGACGCCCTTGTCGCCGACGATGCGGATGCGGTGATCGTGGGGGGCCACGATGGAACAGGTCAGCCGCGCCACGGGGCCGGTGTCGAAAAACAGCGTCGCGACCGACAGGTCGGGGGCCATCGCACCGCTGCCGACCTTGTCTGGCACCACCTCGGCCGAGGCGGCGACCACCGTGCGCACGGCGCCGAACCAGGCGATCATCCAGCCCAGATAATAGCCCGCATGTTCCAGCGTACAGCCGACGTTGAACTCATCCACATAGGGCCAGGGCGCACCGCTTTCGGTGCGCCATTTGTCATAGGCCGCCTGCGGCACAAAGCCGTCGTCCAGCTCTGCATAGATCAGACGCGGCGTGCCCGCGACTCCCGTGCGCAGGGCGTGGCCCAAAGTCTGCGCCGCCTCGCCCAGCACCGAACAGGGCGCCGAGACCAGCATCAGCCCGGCGGCATCGGCGATGGCATGCAGGTCCTGTGCCTGCTCCAGCGTCATGGCAAGCGGTTTTTCGGAATAGACGTGAAAACCCGCCTCAAGGCACTGCTTGTTCAGCGCGTAATGTGCATCCGGGTTGGTGAGGTTCAGGATCACGCTGCCCGGTTCGGCGGCATCCAGCAGCGCCGTCAGCGTCGGCTGGGCGGGCAGGGACCAGTGGCTGCAGAACCGCGCCAGCCGATCGGCGTCGCGGTCATGAACGCCGCGCACGCGGACGCCCGGCATCACTGCCAGCGCGCGGGCGTACAGATCGGCGACAAAGCCGCAGCCGATGATCGACACCGACGTCATGCGCGCTCCGCCCTGCCAACGGCATTGCGGATCGGCCCGCTTCTGCGGTGACCGGTCTGATCGGATCGCTGCATAAACCCTCTGCTCGTTACCGCATGGCCGTGGCCCTGCTTTCATCAGGCAATCGTGTCGATATTTCGGCAGACTGGAACAATTTTGCAGAAAGCTGCAGTGCAGCGTAATTTTGTCGGCGCATCGGCCACAGTTGCGGGCGAATTATTCCCGACTGTGGCATTTATGGCTCCTACGTTCGGGCGGTTTTGCGGTAGAACACGCGTCGGGGAGATGCACAGTTCGATGGACTTCTACGTGAAATCGCAGCGCCTGCGGGTCAATGTGGCGACCTGGGCCGGTCTGAAGGCACGCGTGGCCGAACGGCTGGCGCGGCGCGAAGGTTTTGCGCTGGCCACGATCAACCTCGATCACCTGGTCAAGCTGCGCGCCTCGGCAGAGTTTCGAACCGCCTACGCGGCGCAGGATATGATCGTGGCGGACGGCAACCCCATCGTCTGGATGTCGCGGCTGGCGGGCAAACCGGTGGAGCTGATCCCCGGATCGGACGCCATCCTGCCGATGTGCCGCATCGCCGCGCGGCAGGGCGTGACCGTGGCGCTGGTGGGCAGCACCCAGCCGACCCTGATGGCCGCCAAATCCTACCTGGAGCGGGAGGTGCACGGACTCGAGGTCGTGCTGTGCACGGCACCGCCCTTCGGGTTCGATCCCGAAGGTCTGGCGGCCGAGGCGATTTTTGAGGACCTGAACGCATCGGGCGCAGGCCTGTGCTTTGTCGCCCTTGGCGCGCCGAGGCAAGAGATCTTCTGCGCCGCGGGGCGTCTGCATGCACCCGAAATCGGTTTTGCTTCGATCGGGGCGGGGCTGGATTTCTTTGCCGGAACCCAGGAGCGCGCCCCTGCCTGGGCCCGTCGATTTGCGCTGGAATGGATGTGGCGCGCGGTCAGCAGCCCGCGCAGGCTGGGCCCGCGCTATGCGCGCTGTATCGCCATCCTGCCGGGACAGATGCTGCGGGCGCTGGGACAACGGCTGTTTCCGACCCGGCTGTGACCGCCGCGCGATGGTCGCGGGGCGCAGAGGTGGTGAACAGGGTACTGACAACACGCTCTTCGCATGCCACCCCTGCAGATGCGAAACTGGCGCCGTTGTCGATCAAGTTGACGTTTAGGTCAAGATTGGGCGCGACAAGGGTGGCTCATCGCTTTGAACCTGTTGCGTTTGGATCAGCGTATCAGGGCGTGAAGTTCGCGAAAACCTGCAATCAGAGGAAGAACGCGGGCGGGTTGCCGGGCTGCCCCGACCGGATCCAGTCATAGACCGCGCGTACCTGTTCGGCCTTGCGCGACCAGGTGAAATGGCTTTCGATCCGCTGCCTTGTCGCCACCCCTGTGCTTGCAAGCGCTGCCGGGTCGGCGGCGAGGCGCTGCAGTTCCACGCGGAACCGCCTCACGATCTCCTCGCGGGTGCCGCAGGGCACCTTGAAGCCCAGGCCGTCCTGCACCAGTTCGCCCGGCCCGGCGTAGTCGACGATCAGCGGCGTGACCCCCAGCGCCATCGCCTCGAGCACGACGCCGCCGCCGAATTCGCGGATCGACGGGAAGGACAGGATGTGGCTCTGCGCCATCACCTGCTGCACGTCCCGATGCGCCATCCAGCCGTGGAAGGTCACCCCCGGCAGGTCGGCGGCCATGGCCTGGAGCTGCGGCATCATCGGCCCGTCGCCGATCACGTCCAGTGTCATCTGCCCGGACCGCAGCAGGTCGGCCGCCGCCTCCAGCAGCATGTCGGGGCCCTTGTAGGGCACCAGCCGTCCGACGAAACAGGCGCGAAGGGCCCCTGGGGCCGGATCGGCGCGACGGGCAAAGCGGGCGGGGTCGATACCGTTTTCCGGCAGGTAGACGACCTTGTGCTGATACCGCTCCGGCACCTCGCCCGCCGTGTGGCGCGACCCGGCCAGGATGGCGCTGGCGTGCCGGAGCGTGGCGCCGCGCCCGGGCAGCAGTTTATAGGCGCTGCGCAGATAGCTGAGCCATTCCTTTTCGCGCCGCCGTTCGGCGTCAAAGCCCGCGGGCCAGGGCACGCCGCCATTGAGCGGCCCCAGCACGAAGGGCACGCCCGCCTTGGCGCATTTGCCCGCCAGCGAGGAACTGATCGTCGGGCTGAGCGGGGTGATCCGGTGCACGATGTCATAGGTGCCCGCCCGGATATCGGCGCCGAAGGTCTTCCAGACCAGCCGTTCGAACCACGGATAGCTTAGCGCGTTGATCGCCTGAACCATGGTCCAGCCCTTGCCCTCGCCCATGCGCAGCTTTTCCGCCAGCGACCAGAGCGGCGCCGCGAAGGCTTCGGAATCGATGGCGGTGAACCCCTGCCCTTCGACCAGCCCGGCGCGCAGGACGGCATCGCGGTTGCGGATCTGCGTGACCAGGTGCACATCCGCCACCTCGCGCAGCGCTTGCGCCAGCGACCAGCCGACCAGCGGCACGCTGACCCATTCGGGATTGGCCGCCTCGGCGATGGCAAGCACACGGGGTTTGCCGGTCTGCGCGGCGCGTTCAGGGGGCATGGTCACCTCAGAGAATGGATTGCCAGCGCAGCGCATTCAGCCCGCCGCGCGCCAGCCGCGCGCTGCGCAGCGCCTCGGCATGGCCCATGAGCGCCCCGGCCAGAAGCCAGGTCAGTGGCGTGATCGACGCATTGGGCAAGAGATCGAACATGTTGATCGCCAGCAGCAGCGACAACGGCGCGATATAGGCCGATACCTTGCCGTCCCGGTCCACCACCGCCTCGCGCCAGAGTAGGATCAGCGGCAGCAGCAGCAGGCCGAATTCGGCCAGGAACCCGACCCAGCCGTAGACCCCGATCACGATAACCCAGCGCCCATCCGACACGGTCAGCTGTTCGCCCGTCACCGGGTCGAGGATCTGGTTCCGCCCCCAGCTGCCCCAGCCGAACACCGGCTTGAGATATGCTCGTTCCAGCAGCACGTTTTCATTGTCGAACCGGAACCGCAGCGAATCCGCCCGCGTCTCGTCGATGCTGGCCACGCGCTCCAGCAGCTTGTCCTGCGGGATAAGGTCCGCGCCCTTGAGGATCGGATAGGCCACCGCGAGCGCCCCGATCAGGATCGCCATCTTGATCTGCGTGATGCGCCCCAAGAGCAGCACGCAGGGTGCCAGCGCCACGAAGAAGATCAGCGAGCCCAGGGATTTCGCCAGCACCAGCACCACGGCCAGATAGACCCCGCCCAGCAGGTAGCCGATCTTGCGCTTGCCGCCGTCCTGCCGCCACATCGCCAGCGCCGACACCGCGGCGGTCATGCAGAAGAACGCGACCCACAGCCCATGATAGAGGAAGACCACCGGGCGAAAGCCGTCGTCGCGGATCGCCTGCGCGAAGAGGTGCTGATAATAGCCGTAGACCCACATGTTGAGCTGCGGCGACAGCCGCACCTCGATGAGCATCAGCACCGAATAGACCAGCCCCCAGACCACGAACGCCTTCAGAAGATCGCGTTGCGCCCCGCCGCCGGACAGGAACTGCCGCGCCATCAGGAACGGCAGGATCAGCAAGAATTGCTGCAGGGGCAGGGCGATGGCATCCTTGATCCCCAGTCCTGGCAGACCGATCTGGCCGAAAAAGATCACCTCGGGGTTGGTCAGTACCGTCAACATCGGCGAAAAGACAAAGAGCAGAAGCAGCACCTTGCCCACGATGGACTGCGGCAGCAGCGATCCCCTGATCCCGTACATCCACAAACAACAGGCAAAGGCCGCCAGCGCCGGGATGTTGTGTTTGGTCAGCGGCGGGATCAGCGGCAAATCGAAAAGCGCGGGCGGTTCGGGCAGAAACAGATAGCCCACGAGCATCGACAGGATCAGCGCCTGTTCGACCGGCAGGCGGCGAAACAGGGCGACCGTGACGATCGGCCAGATCGCCAGCACCAAATAGGCAAGAGGGTTGGGCATCCCGGCTGCAAAGACCTCGTGTCAGGCAATCCGCAGGCCCCCCATGCCCCGGATCGCAGGCGAAACCCTACAGGCGGGCGTGGCCAGAGTCTTGTACGATTCGGCCGCAACGTCGCGTATCTTTGACCCTATTGCAGAAAGGTCGCGCCGACGGGAACGAAGAACTGGCGGGATATTTTGCGAACTGGACTTAAAGCACCGGCTTCGCTGGCCCTATCTGTGGGGCGGTGCGCGCTTTAGTAAAATGGCAACCTGCCGCGGCCGCCGGCGGCTTTCACCCTGCGAGGACCGACCGATGAAAATGACCACCGAAGAAGCCTTTGTGAAGGTGCTCCAGCGCCACGGGATCGAACATGCCTTTGGCATCATCGGATCGGCGATGATGCCGATTTCCGATCTCTTCCCCAAGGCGGGGATCACCTTCTGGGACTGCGCGCACGAGGGCAGCGCCGGGTTCATGTCCGACGGCTACACCCGCGCCACCGGCAAGATGTCGATGATGATCGCGCAGAACGGCCCCGGCATCACCAATTTCGTCACCGCCGTGAAAACGGCCTACTGGAACCACACGCCGCTGCTGCTGGTCACGCCGCAGGCCGCGAACAAGACCATCGGGCAGGGCGGTTTCCAGGAAGTCGAACAGATGAAGCTGTTCGAGGACATGGTCGCCTATCAGGAAGAAGTGCGCGACCCCAGCCGCGTGGCCGAGGTGCTGACCCGCGTGATCGCCAAGGCCAAGCGCCTGTGCGGCCCGGCGCAGTTGAACATCCCGCGCGATTTCTGGACCCAGGTCGTCGATATCGAGATCCCTGAGCCGGTCGAGTTCGAACGCTCGCCGGGCGGTGAAAATTCCATCAAGGCCGCGGCAGAGCTGCTGTCCGGGGCGAAGAACCCGGTGATCCTCAACGGGGCTGGCGTGGTGCTGAGCGATGGCGGCATCAATGCGTCGATGCAACTGGCCGAGCGGCTGGATGCGCCAGTCTGCGTCGGATACCAGCACAACGACGCGTTCCCCGGATCGCATCCGCTTTTCGCCGGGCCGCTGGGTTACAACGGATCCAAGGCGGGGATGGAGCTGATCAAGGACGCCGACGTGGTGCTGTGCCTTGGCACGCGGCTCAATCCGTTCTCCACCCTGCCGGGCTACGGCATGGATTACTGGCCCAAGGATGCCAGGATCATCCAGGTCGACATCAACCCCGACCGGATCGGCCTGACCAAGAAGGTGACCGTGGGGATCGTCGGCGATGCGGCCAAGGTGGCGCAGGGCATCCTGTCAAACCTCGCGGACGATGCGGGCGACGACGGCCGCGACGCCCGCAAGGCCAGGATCGCCGAGACGAAATCGAAATGGGCGCAGCAGCTGTCCAGCATGGATCACGAGGATGATGATCCCGGCACCACCTGGAACGAACGCGCCCGCGCCGACAAGCCCGACTGGATGAGCCCGCGCATGGCCTGGCGTGCGATCCAGTCCGCGCTCCCGCGTGAGGCGATCATTTCGTCCGACATCGGCAACAACTGCGCCATCGGCAACGCCTATCCGTCCTTCGACGAGGGGCGCAAATACCTCGCACCCGGACTTTTCGGGCCCTGCGGCTATGGCCTGCCGTCCATCGTGGGGGCCAAGATCGGCTGCCCGGACGTGCCGGTCGTGGGCTTTGCCGGCGACGGCGCCTTTGGCATCGCGGTGAATGAACTGACCGCCATCGGCCGCGGGGAATGGCCTGCGATCACCCAGATCGTGTTCCGCAACTACCAGTGGGGCGCGGAAAAGCGCAATTCGACCCTGTGGTTCGACGACAACTTTGTCGGCACGGAACTGGATGAACAGGTGTCCTATGCCGGCATCGCCAAGGCCTGCGGGCTCAAGGGCGTGGTCGCGCGCACGATGGAGGAACTGACCGCTGCGCTGGATCAGGCCATCAAGGACCAGATGCAGAATGGCGTCACGACCCTGATCGAGGCGATGATCAACCAGGAACTGGGCGAACCCTTCCGCCGCGACGCGATGAAAAAGCCCGTGGCGGTCGCAGGCATCGACGCGGCGGACATGCGCCAGCAGGCGGTGTGACGCCGAAACGGGCAACGTGGCCGGGGCGCGGGGCATACGCGCCCCGGCCATCGCGGCGGCCGCTTGCACCCGCGGGGCAGGGCGTCAGGGTAGGGGCAGCATCGTTTTGAGAGGACCTCAGATGACCGATCCCTTCCCCTTCGTGTCGCGCACCCGCGCGGAATGTCCGCAGTCCCTGCTTGACCGGGCGGCGCGCCTGCCGGTGCCCCGCGTGGCGCTGGTCAATGCGGGCGCCCCCAAGCCGCTGCAGGGCATCCGCGAGGCGGCAGAGGCAGGCCTTGCCGATCCGATCCTGATTGGTGACGAGGCCAAGATCAGGGCCACCGCCGACCGGATCGGCTGGGATATCTCGCACCTGCGTCTGATCCACGCGCCGCATGAACATGCCGCCCCGGAAGCGGCGCGGCTGGCGCGCGAGGGTGACGCGGACGCGATCATGAAGGGGCAGATCCACACGTCGACCTTCCTCAAGGGGCTGCTGCCGTCCAGCGCGGGCCTGCGGGAAAAGGGCACGCGCTGCGGGCATGTCTTTCACATCACCAGCCCCACGTCGGACCGGCCCCTGCTGTTGACCGATGCGGCGCTCAACGTCGATCCGGACGTTGCCACGCGGCAGGCCTGCCTGACCCATGCGGTCGGCATGGCGCACAAGCTTGGGATCGACCGGCCCAAGGCCGGCCTGCTGGCCCCGACCGAGGATCCGATTCCCACGATCCCCAATACGCACGAGGCGGAAGAGATCGCGGCCTGGGCCAGGACCGCGCTGCCCGAGGCCATCGTGCAGGGGCCCATGGCGCTCGACCTGATCTTTTCGGCCGAAGCGGCGCAGGCCAAGAACTATGCGTCGGATGTGGCGGGCGACGCGCATATCATGCTGGTTCCGAACATTACCAGCGGCAACGCGCTTTTCAAGCTGATGAGCCTGGGGATGGGCTGCTGCTGCGCGGGTATCGTGCTGGGCACCAAGGTGCCGATCCTGCTGACGTCGCGGTCGCAGGCGGCGCCGGACCGCATCGCATCCGCCGCGCTGGGCGCGGTGATGGCGGCGCGATGATCCTTGTCGTCAACGCCGGATCGTCCTCGGTCAAGGTCGAGCTTTTCTCGACCGACCTGACATCGGTCATCGCCGGGTCGGTGACCGAAATCGGCGGGGCGGGCGAATTGCGACTTGGCACGGTCCGGCGCGCGGTGTCGGCGCCCGATCACGACGCGGCGCTCATGGCGCTGCTCGACGCGCTGGCACAGGCGGGGCATCCGTTCGAACGGATCACGGCCGCCGGGCACCGTGTGGTGCATGGCGGCACCGATCTGACGCGGCCCGTGCGGCTGACCCCGGCGGCGATCGGGGCCATTCGCGACTGCATCCCGCTGGCCCCGCTGCACAACCCGCACCACTTGGCCGGCATCCTGGCGCTGGCGCAGCGGGCCCCCGATCTGCCGCAATGCGCCAGCTTCGACACTGCCTTTCACGCCACCAACCCGGCGGTTGCCACGACCTATGCACTGCCCCCCGATCTGACCGCGCAGGGCTATCGCCGCTACGGGTTTCACGGCATCAGCTATGCCTCGCTCGTCGCGGCCTTGCCGCAGCGCACCGGACAGCCGCTGCCGCAGCGCCTGCTGGCCTGTCACCTTGGCAACGGCGTGTCGCTTTGCGCCATCCGCGACGGCCGGTCGGTGGCGACGACGATGGGCTATTCCCCGCTTGAAGGGCTGACCATGGGCACCCGGTCGGGCAGCATCGACGCCAACGCGGTGCTGGCCATGGCGGCGGCCTTCGGCATCGACGAAACCGGGGTGCTGCTGAACAACCGCTCGGGCCTGCTGGGCCTGTCGGGCGGCACGTCTGACATGCGGGCGCTGCTGGCGTCGGACGCGCCGGCGGCGCGGTTCGCGGTGGATCACTTTGTCTACTGGGCCTGCCGCCACGCCGGGTCGATGATCGCCGCGATGGGCGGCGTCGATGCGGTGGCCTTTACAGGCGGCATCGGCGAACACGCCGCCGCGATCCGCGACCGGATCATGGACGGTCTGGCCTGGGCCGGGCCGGTGCCGCATCACATCGTTCCCGCGGACGAAGAGCGTCAGATCGCCGCCGACACGCAGCGGCTGCTGGAGGAGGGATGAGAACCCTGTTCCGCCAAAGCCGCCCGGACCGCGACGTTGTCTGGCAAATCGTCCGGAAAGCAGAAAATTCTGGTTCCCTCCAGGCCAATCGCCTAGCGTCGGACCACCCAAGGACCCGAGGCAGATCATGGCGTTGACCCAGCCGCAACTCGAAACCTCGCCCCCCGTTTCGGACGAGGTGCGCAAGACGACCTGCTACATGTGCGCCTGCCGCTGCGGCATCAACGTGCACATGAAGGACGGCAAGGTCGCCTATATCGAGGGCAACCGCGATCACCCCGTGAACAAGGGCGTGCTCTGCGCCAAAGGCTCTGCCGGGATCATGCAACACAACGCGCCGTCGCGCCTGCGCGCGCCGCTGCGCCGAACCGGTCCGCGCGGGTCGGGCCAGTTCGAGGAAATCACCTGGGAAGAGGCGCTGCAAACTGCGGTCGACTGGCTGCAGCCGATCCGGGACACGGCACCGGAAAAGCTCGCCTTCTTCACCGGGCGCGACCAGTCGCAGAGCTTCACCAGCTTCTGGGCGCAGAATTTCGGCACGCCGAACTATGCCGCCCACGGCGGGTTCTGCAGCGTCAACATGGCCACGGCCGGCATCTACACCATGGGCGGGGCGTTCTGGGAATTCGGCCAGCCGGATTGGGAGCATACCAAGCTTTTCATGCTCTTCGGCGTGGCCGAGGATCATGACAGCAACCCGATCAAGATGGGTCTGGGGCGGCTCAAGGAACGCGGCGCCAAGGTCATCGGCGTCAACCCGATCCGCTCTGGCTACAACGCCATCGCCGACGAATGGGTGGGCATCACACCCGGCACAGACGGCCTGTTCATCCTGGCGCTGGTGCACGAGCTATTGCGTGCGGGCAAGATCGACCTCGACTATCTCGCCCGCTACACCAATGCGCCGGTGCTGGTGAACCTTGATCCGAAGTCGCCGGACTACGGACTCTTCCTGCGCGATGACAACGGCAAACCGCTGGTCATGGACCGGGCCACCGGCAAGCTGACGGCCTTCGACGCGCCCGGCGTCAAACCGGACCTTGCCGCGAAATACCGCCACGCGGGCACCACGCACCGCCCGGTCATGCATCTGATGGCCGAGCGCTATCTGGACGGCAAATACAGCCCCGAAGCGGTGGAAACCCGCTGTGGCATTCCCGCGGCCCGCATCCGCCGCATCGCCGCCGAACTGGCCGATGTGGCCTTTGGCGATCCCATCGTGCTCGACCGCGAATGGACCGATTTCCGCGGCGAGAGACATTCTCGGATGATTGGCCGCCCGGTCAGTTTCCACGCCATGCGCGGCGTCAGCGCCCATTCCAACGGCTTCCAGACCTGCCGCGCCCTGCACATGCTGCAGATCCTGCTGGGCAGCGTCGAAACCCCCGGCGGCTTCCGCTTCAAACCGCCCTATCCGCGCCCCGTCGAGGCGCACCCGACACCGCACAGCTATGCCGTGCCGGGCAGCCCGCTCAACGGTCCGCACCTGGGCTTCCCGCGCGGGCCCGAACACCTGGCGCTCAAGGACGACGGCACACCCGCCCGGATCGACAAGGCCTTCACCTGGGAAAACCCGCTGTCGGCCCACGGCCTGATGCACATGGTGATCTCCAACGCGCATGCCGGCGATCCCTACAAGATCGACACGCTGTTTCTCTACATGGCGAACATGGCGTGGAATTCGTCGATGAACACCCGCGGCGTGATGGAGATGCTGACCGACACCGACGCAAACGGCGATTACGTGATCCCGCGGATCATCTATTCTGACGCCTATTCGTCCGAAATGGTGGCCTATGCCGACCTCATCCTGCCCGATACCACCTATCTGGAACGGCACGACTGCATTTCCCTGCTCGACCGCCCGATCTCGGAGCCCGATACCGCCGCCGATGCGATCCGCTGGCCGGTGGTGGCGCCCGACCGCGACGTCCGCGGCTTTCAGTCTGTGCTTTGCGATCTGGGCGCGCGGCTGAAACTGCCGGGCTTTGTCAACGATGACGGCGGCCAGAAATACGCCGACTATGCCGACTACATCACCAACCACCAGCGCAAGCCCGGGCTCGGCCCCCTTGCCGGCTGGCGGCTGGGCGAAAAGGGACTGGTGCAGGGCAAGGGCGATCCGAACGAGGCGCAGCTTGACAGCTACATCGCCAACGGCGGCTTTCAGACCTTCCACATCGCGGACGAAGCGAGCTATTTCAAACCCTGGAACACAGCCTATCAGGACTGGGCGGTCAGCATGGGGTTCTATGACACCCCGCAGCCCTACCTCTTTCAGCTTTACGCCGAACCGCTGCGCAAGTTCCAGCGGGCCGCCGAAGGCATCGGCGAACGGCAGCCGCCCGAGCATCTGCGCGGCAGGCTGAAGGCGACGATGGACCCGCTGCCGATCTGGTATCCGCCGCTGTCGGATGCGCACGAGGATCCGGTCGAATTTCCCATCCACGCGCTGACCCAGCGGCCGATGGCAATGTATCACAGCTGGGGCTCGCAAAACGCCTGGCTGCGGCAGATCCACGGGCGCAATCCGCTGTATCTGCCGACCTACTGGATGGAAAAGCTGGCGCTGCGCGACGGCGACTGGGTGCGCGTGACCTCGTCCCACGGTGAAATCACCGTGCCTTGCGCGCACATGGCCGCGCTCAACGAAAACACCGTCTGGACCTGGAATGCCATCGGCAAGCGCAAGGGCGCCTGGGCGCTCGACCAGGACGCGCCCGAGGCGACCAAGGGCTTTCTGCTCAACCACCTTATCCATGAGTTGCTGCCGCCCAAGGGCGACGGGCTCCGCTGGGCCAATTCCGACCCGATCACCGGGCAGGCGGCCTGGTTCGACCTGCGCGTCAAGATCGAGAAATCCAAACCCCCGGCAGAGGCGCAGCCGGTCATCGACCCGCAAGGCTCGCCGGTGCCGCCCGCCCCCGACACGCTGCGCTGGAAGGTGGGCAAATGATCGCTCTTTCTTCTTGGCAAAATACCTCCAGAGAGCACGAGAGACAGCGTCTCTCGTATGCCGCAGGCATTCCGCGCGCGAGGGGGGCAAGACTATGACCGACCTGCCAACCAGGACCGACCGCAAGATGGGGCTGGTCATCGACCTGGATACCTGCGTCGGCTGTCACGCCTGCGTGGTCAGTTGCAAGGGCTGGAACACCGAAAACTACGGCGCTCCGCTCAGCGATCAGGAGCCCTACGGCGCCGATCCCAGCGGCACCTTCCTCAACCGCGTGCACAGCTACGAGGTGCAGCCCGAAACCGGCCCGGCGCAGCTGGTGCATTTCCCGAAATCCTGCCTGCATTGCGAAGACGCACCCTGCGTCACCGTCTGCCCCACCGGCGCCAGCTACAAGCGGACCGAGGATGGCATCGTGCTGGTCAACGAATCCGACTGCATCGGCTGCGGCCTGTGCGCCTGGGCCTGCCCCTACGGCGCGCGCGAAATGGACGCGGCCGAGGGCGTGATGAAGAAATGCACGCTCTGCGTCGACCGGATCTACAACGACAACCTGCCCGAAGTGGACCGGGTGCCCGCCTGCGTGCGCACCTGCCCGTCGGGCGCGCGGCATTTCGGCGATCTGGGCGATCCCGACAGCGCCGTCAGCCAATTGGTGGCCGACCGTGGCGGCATCGACCTGATGCCCGAACAGGGCACCAAGCCCGTCAACAAGTACCTGCCGCCGCGACCCAGGGACAGCTGGACCGACCAGTCGGTTCTGGCGCCTTTCCTCGAACCCGTCGCGGAAGAGCCGCGCGGCTTCCTGGGATGGCTCGACAAGACGCTGGAGAAGCTTTGACATGCACCCCGCGCCGTCCATCATCGCCTTCACCACCTTTTCCGGCCTGGGGCTGGGGCTGCTGTTCTGGCTTGGCATCGACCCGACGCCGCCCACGGGCTGGATCGCCTTCGTGTTCTTCCTCATCGGCTACGTGATGGCGGTGGGCGGGCTCATGTCCTCGGCCTTGCATCTGGGCCATCCGGAACGCGCGCTCAAGGCGTTTTCGCAATGGCGGACAAGCTGGCTCAGCCGCGAGGCGTGCTGCGCCGTCGCAGCGCTCGTGGTCATGGGGATCTATGCGGCAGGGCTGGTGTTCTTCGGCGTGACCCTGGTGCCGTTGGGGTGGCTCGGCGCTCTGCTCAGCCTTGGCACGGTCTTCACCACCTCGATGATCTACACCCAGCTCAGGACCGTGCCGCGCTGGTTCACCCCGCTGACCCCGGCGCTTTTCCTGGCGCTGTCGCTGGCGGGCGGCGCGCTGTTGGCGGGGCGGGTCAGCATCGCGCTGGCGCTCTTGCTGGCGGCAGGTGCGGTGCAGGTGATCTGGTGGGTGACGGGCGACCGGAGGCTGGCGGCGTCGGGCACCGACATCGGCACCGCCACGGGCCTTGGCTCTCGCGGCGCGGTGCGGGCCTTCGAGCCGCCGCATACCGGCAGCAACTACCTGATGCGCGAAATGGTCTTTGTCGTGGGCCGACGTCACGGGATGAAGCTGCGGATCATCGCGCTGATCCTGATGCTTGTGCTCCCGGTGCTGGCGCTGCTCCTGCCCTTTGGCCACGGCCTCGCCGTGATCGCGGTGCTGTGCCATATCGCCGGGGTGCTTGTCGCGCGCTGGCTGTTCTTTGCCGAGGCCGAGCATGTGGTCGGCCTTTACTACGGTGCGCGGTAGCGGTTCGGTTTACGCGGCCAGCAGGGCTGTCGCTTCGCTCAGGCTCAGGAAATCGACCATGTCGGGCGTGATCTCGGCAGGTGTGACACCGGGCAGAAAGCACACCAGCCGCGGCCCGGCGTCGGTCGTCAGCGTGACCTCGGTTTCGTCGTATTCGGCGTCGTAGGTCATCAGCAGATCGTCGAACTCGGGCACGTCGTCGCCGTCGGGATAGGTCACCACCAGCGTGTCCTGTCCGGGGGTGAAATCCTCGAAATAGGCCTCGGGGCCGTCGTCGATCACACGCACGAAGGTGTCGTTGCCCGACCCGCCGGTCGCGTGATCGCCCGCACCCGCAGCGATCACATCGTCGCCGCGCCCGCCGTCCAGAACGTCGACCCCTTCGCCGCCGATCAGCGTGTCCTGGCCATTGCCACCCTCGAGCGTGTCGTCGCCGATCCCGCCGTCCAGCCAGTCGTGCGACACATGCCCCTGCAGCAAGTCGTTGCCCGCGTCGCCCGACATCGTGTCGAAACCGGCCCCGCCCAGCAGGGTGTCGTCACCGTCGCCGCCGCTCAGGTCGTCGCGGCCGGTCTGGCCGTCCAGCAGATCGTTGCCTTCGCCGCCCTCGAGCGTGTCATGCGCGACGCCACCGTAAAGGCTGTCGTTGCCCGCGTCGCCCTGCAGCAGGTCGTTGTTCTGCGCGGCATGGATGACGTCATCGCCCGGCCCGCCGATCAGCGTGTCGTGACCCTGCGCGCCATAAAGCGTGTCATTGCCTTCGCCGCCGTCGATCAGGTCATGTCCGTGGCGGCCCTGCACGAAATCATCACCGCCCCCGGCGTCGATCTCGTCCTCGTCGCGGCTGCCGAAGATGATGTTGTTGTCCTCGAGGATGGCAGCCAGGGCGCCGCCCGTCAGCGCCACACCGACAAGTCCGATAATCGTAAACATAGGCTCTGCGTCCTTTGCTGCTCTGCCGCCGCCCGACGGATCGGGGGCGCTCCAGAGCGGAAACTACACAGCAAATACGCAGAGATTATGGCTCAAATGCGCAACAATGTGACCGGTGGCCGGTCACTTGCGCCAGGTGTCAAGCCAGCGGCGGAAGCGCCCGCGCCGTTCGGCAAAGGAATCGCCCGCCGCCTCGAAACTGTCGCCCACATCGGTCAGGACCGGGTCGATGCGGTTTTGCCGGAACCGCCGCCAGCGCACCCAGATCGCCCAGACGACGGCGGCCAGCGTCGTCAGGATGATGATGTTGATCCAGGGAATGCCCTTGCTGGCATCCGGCCCGTCGACGGCCCGGACCGAGATTGCGTTGGGATAGATCGACAGGAATTCGTTCCGCCAGCCGTAATGCCGGACCAAGGCCCATTGCGCCGCGCCGCCGGTGGTCTTGGATTCCAGATCCGACGCTTCGGCTTGCAGGTTCGAGGTGTCGAACTTGAAATACGGCGGCCAGCCCCAGCCGGTATCCTCGTTGCGGTAGATCATCGGCTTGTTGTTGGCCTGGAAGGTCTGGATAAAGAACACGTCGCGGTTCACCGGGTTAGGATTGTCGCCGGTCGCGGGATGCGCCCAGAAGATCGAATTCTCGCCAAAGTCGATGCGTTCGACATAGGTGTCGGTGATCCGCACGATGTCCTTCTGCGGAAGGGTGTAGTGCAGCACAGCCGCGACCAGCCCCCAGAAGGTCAGGATGAACACCCATTTGACGTAGACCATGTTGCGGCCCCTTCAGTGAAAATTGTTCAGGTAGATGATCAGGCCCACCAGACACATCGGTACGATATAGACCCCAAGGATCAACTTGCGACGCAGAGAATTGTCATACTCCTTCAACCCCTGCTCGACAAAGGCTTCCTTGTCGCCGGTCATGCCTTCCTCGTCCCATTCGGCCCGCAGCTTGCCGCGCCGGACCGAGCGGGAATAGAGCGACACACAGATATAGACGATCGTCAGCACCACGAAGGCGATGATCATCAGCCGGGCGAATGCGAACATGCGTTACCTCCTGACAGCGCCCCAGGGACCCACGCGGGCGATCAGATCGTCCTTGGGCGCAGGCGCGGGCGGCGGCGTCGGATCCGGTTCCGCCATCGGGGCCTCGTGCCCAAAGAGTGCGCGGCGTGCCCCCACCTTGTCCACCTGATATTCCCGGGTCAGAAAATCCACAACGTAGGATTTCTTGGTTTCGCCCCAGTCGGCGTACTGGCGGTAGAACAGGCTCTTGTGGCAGATGAAAAGCTGCCGGATGTCCATTGGCGCCATTTCCGCGAGCAGCATGTTGACCAGATCCTTGTCGGGCGTATCCGCCGCCCGCAGCGTCAGGAAATAGCTCGGATGGTCCGAAGAGATATGCGGCCAGTCGCCCACGCCCTCGGCCCAGTTCACCAGCCGGTTCAGCCCGTGCCACGCCTCGGGCAGCCGGTCGGAATGGCGGCGCGCCAGATTGCGGATGTCGCGGCGGGTGGCGCCGGTCAGATCAAGCCCTGCGTCCTGCGCCGCATCGACAACGATGAAATCCATCTTCTGCCGCAGGATCGCCGCCGCATCGACGCCGCGCGCCTTGACGATGGGTTCGACCAGGTCGTTCACGTCCAGAAAGATCGCGACCCGGTTCCGGTCGGTGGTGTTGATCACGTATTCGATCGGCAGTTTGCCGGGCGCGGCCCAGTTGCCGCCCATGATGACGGCGGGTTCCTCGACCGTGCGAAAGATGTACATGCCGCCGAAATGCGCGGTCCAGAAATTCTCCTGCCGGAACTCCATCTGTTTCAGCCGCACCGGGTTGCGCACCACGTCGCCGGTTTTCTTGGAAAGCGTGATCATGTCGGCGATCAGCACGTCGTCGTACCAGGCGTCCTCCTCGGTCATGAACCGGTCCACCATGTGCGCCAGCCGGTCGGCATCGCGCACCGTGCCGCTGGTGGTATCCGCCTCGATCCTGACGGTGTGGATGTCGAACAGCCGCACCGGATCGCTGACATCATAGACCGAATTCAGCAACTCGCCCGCCACCGCGTCGCGCGCGGTGAGCGCGAAAAGCTCGCGCTCGTTCTCGTCGATGAACTGCCGCAGGATATCGCGCGAGGTCGAGAATTTGGCGTTGAGCAGCGGCGCGGTCTTCTGCTGGGTGGTCAGCAGGATGAACTGTCGGTTGACGCCATTGTGGTTGAGATAGAGGTGATCGTTCAACTCATCCCCGATCTCGGGGCTGTAGCCCGAGATGTCGATGTGGAAATCTGTCAGCGCCGTTGTCTTGCCCGCGAGATGCTTGAGCGCGCGGTTGTACCGCTCGACCAGCGCGGGGCTGTCGACCTCGATGAGGTTGCCGAACATGAGACCAGCTTCGATCAAGCGTTTCATCGGGATTGCCCAATTTTACGTTTGGCTTCGGCAATAATCCTCTTAACGATCAATTCGAAATCTTGACCAATCTCATCATCGCGCATGCCATATGCTGTTCGGCGATATTCGTTATTCTCTTCGCGGTTAGAACCCATGTCCTGAAGCTCATGTGCGGTCACAACTCGATTTATCATTCGTCGCATTTCGGAGTGATCTCGCTCAAGTTGTGACCCCCACAAAAGGTCTGCTTCAATAAGTCTGGGATAAAGTCTTTGCATTGGATCGTTAAGTCGCTGTAGTCGACGACTCATAGCAAGAGCTGATGCTTCATTCTTTTCTCTCTCGCTGAACCGATCGACCGCCTTTTCGAATTTGTCCTCAAAGGCCATGTCCATCTCGCCTGCCGACATAAATGGGCTCCGAAAGGAATGGAAATAGTCAGAGCACTCTCTGGCGATCAGTGCCATGTCACGCGCCAGTTGACGATTGTCTTCCCACTCTTTCTGGTTCTTCCATCGATCAAGGCCTTTGGAAGCAGTATAAGCGCCCCACAGAGCCGCGCTCCCGGCAATCAAGGTACCAAGGGCAATTAAAGTATCAGATGTCTGGGGAAGCCCCCACATCAAACCTTCCCCTCCAGATACCGTTTCTTCGCCTCTTCCTGCCGTCCGAAGTCGCGCACCATCGCCTCGATGGCGGCCTCGTCCGACTTGTCGGCATAGCGGAATTCGCTGTCCGCGTAGCGGTTGATCTCCTGTATCACCATCTCGACGGTGATGGGCTTGCGCAGGTCGGAAATCATCGCGGCCTTTTCGTCGTAGCTTTTGAAGAGGAATAGCTCCGGCTCCTCCATCCACTCATCCGGCAGTTCAAAGTCCATCGCCCGGACCTTGACCGCGTCGGTGATGTTCTTGATCGCGCGGCCGGTGAACCGCTCGTCCGCCTCTTGAATGGCCTTCAGATACGTGCCGAGCTTGGCGATCGTGTCCAACTCGCCGACCGAGGCATGCACCCGGTCGAACACCTCCAGCAGACCGGCCTCATGCGGGCGGGAGTGCGATTCAAAACTCGCCGCCACCGCCTTCTGGATCGCCTGCGCCTCGTAAAGGTCGTGATCGCCCAGCGGGATGTCGTGGTTCTTGCCCATCAGGAGCGCGAGGATGTCGATGTAATCGTCCCGCGTCTGCGGCCCGTCCACCAGAAACCGCGCACCGGCCCGCTGGCGCAAAGCGTCATCCACGTTTTCGGGATAGTTCGAGAACATGCCAAAGGTGCAGTTGCCGCGCACCACCGTGTTGGCCCCGGCAAAGCTCTCCATAAGAACCGAAGTGATTTCCAGCTGCCCGGCAGACGACTGTCTGTCGCCGCGCTTGCCCGCCAGCGTGTCGATATCGTCGATGGTGCCAAAGCCGATGACATTGGGGTCAAGAATGTTGTCGATGAAGGCCTTGGCGTTCTGGCCAGACTTGCCCTGGTAGCTGTCGATGTTGTCGGTCGACAGGTTCTGATAGCGGAAGGGATAGCCTGCCACCTGGCAATAATCGTTGATCAGCCCCGCCATCATCTGGATGAGCGTGGTCTTGCCCGTCCCGGGTTTGCCATCCCCCATGAAGGTGAAGATGAAGCCGCCAAGTTCGGCAAAGGGGTTCAGCTTGCGGTCGAAGTCATAGGCCATGAGCATCTTGGCAAGCCGCATCGCCTGGTACTTGGCGATGTGGTTGCCGACCACCTGATGCGGTTTCTTGAACTGCATGGTCAGGGTCGTGCCGCGCGCGCGGGTTGCGGGCGTGAAACCGCGGATGGTGAAATCATCCGCCTCGACCCGCCAGCCCGCACCGGTAAAGGCCTCCAGCCGCGCCGCCCCCTGCGCGCGCAGGGCAACCTTTTCCATCACCTGTTCGGCAAAAGCGGCGACCGTCGCCACCAGCCGCGCGTCGTCTGCCGCATGCGCCTCGATGTCCTGATCCAGCTCCCACAGCAGCCCGTGCAGCGCCACCTGCGCGTTGTCGGTCAGCAACTCCTCGACCTCGCCCACCTCGACCGACACCTCGGTCATCTGCGGCCCTAGCAGGAAAGCCAGCGCATTGCCAAAGACATGCGCCACCGCCAGCGCCTCGGCACTCAGCAGTTCGGCAAAGGCGGTCTTTTGATCTCCGCCCAACGATCCCTGCAGGTTGGCGCGTTTCAGATCGCCAAGGCCGGTGGCGTCGGAAAATGTCTCGCCCACCGCCAGCGCGATGGCCAGCGCCCGGCGCAGGGTGGTCATCACGCTGGCCTGCAGGGGCGATACCAGCGGATCGTCGCCGTCCGCCGCCTCGATCCGGGCGATCAGCTGCACGCCTTCGGGCCGCGCGGTGCGGCGTGTCACCAGCCCCGGCGTGGTGCTGCGAAAGGCGCGGCGCGTGCCGAGGCCAGTCGACCGTTCGGGCGCGGGCGCGGCCCCCGCCTTGGCGATGCGAGGGGTATGATCGAACCCCTCCAGCAGCGCCACGGCGGCGGCGTAATGCTTGCGAATATCCTCTTCGCGCAGCTCCATCAGATCGGATGTCAGGCTCATCTTGTCTCCGTCCCCGGCTTCTTCTTGGCAAAAATACTCATCGCCGCGGTCCCTTTGCGCGCCACGCTCAGTACACCAGCACCCGGCCCGCCGGGCTGACCACGAACTTGCGCACCGTGGCAAATCCGGGCGGGTTCTTTTCCGCCAGCACCTGAAACGGGCGTTCGGGCAACACGATCATCCGATCCGTCCGCGTGGCGCCGGTATCGGCGCCGCGGCCCGCAAAAGGATCGAGCGCGAAGATCTCGCGCTCCACCGTGCCGAACCAGCCGGCGCGTTCCTCGACCGCGCGTTCGCTTTCCAGCTCTTCCAGCGTGAAGGCCAGCGCCCAGTCCTGCCCCCGCGGTGCGCGCGCTTCGGCCAGAACGTCGCGGATCGGGCCGGATTGCCGGGTGAAGGCGTGCGAATACATCGGCCCTACGTGCAGCCGGCGCAGGCGCTTGGGGTGCAGGTCGTCGAACGTCTCGTCGAACGCCTTGGCGATGGTCAGCAGTTTCAGCCCGCCAAGGGCCTGGCCCATCAGATGCGCCTGCACCTCGGGCCAGCGGCGCTCGTCCACGGGCAGGGCGGTGCGGCCCGTATCCTCGACCTCCATCAGGTAGATCGTCGGGAGGTTGACCTGCGTGTCGTAGACCGCCCAGTGGATCATGTAGCGGGTGCGCGGATGCGACCCTTCCAGCCAGCGCGCCTCGGGGTCGTTGCGCGCCCAGAACAGCTGACCGCGCGCCAGCTCCTCGTAGTAAAGCCTTTGGCTGAGCGCGAATTGCAGCCTTGTGGGCAGGCTCTTCTGGCCGATGATCTGCTCGACCATCTGCGATTTCAGCGCCTTCGTGCCTGGCATGTTGGACAGGTGCCGCCCGGCCTGCTGGGCGTCATTGGCCATCACCAGGAGTTCCGACGCGACCGGAAAACCCGAGTCGCAATCGTCCATGGTAATGGAGCCGAAGAACTGCCCGGTGTCGCGCCCGACCAGCAGGTATTTCATGCTCAGTGCGCGAAACGTAAACGCCAGCCCGCGCACGTAGCGGGCGATGACATAGACCTCTTCCTTGCTCAGCCGTCCTTCGGATTGCAGGACGGCGGCGACCCGGCCCAGGTGGGCGGTGATCGCCTCGAACTTGGCGAAATAGCGTCGGCTGGCGAATTGCTCGCTCAGGCCGACATGGTCGTGGGAAAAGTCGGTCATGTTATCTCCGGGCCATGCGTCGCCAAGCATCGGGGACCGGATGCCGTCAGGGTGCCCCGACCACTCACCGAAGCGTGCCAGCGGTCAGTCATCGTTTTCGCCGTTCGCGAGCCAGTCGCCCGCCCCCGTGCCGCCGTGGCTGGTGGTATCGTCGTCCCGGCGGCTCCCTCCGCCAACCCCGAAGGTTCTGAGCAGACAGCCGACGGCCACGAAGGCCGTGATGGACCCGACCGTATCGGCGCCGTGCATAAAGGCTGCCAAGGTCACCATCGCGGCTGCGGCCGAGCCGACCAGCCACAGCGCCGGACCGGCGCTTCGCAAGACGGATCTGGCGGTGCCAAGCGGCATCGGATCACGCGCCGTACAGGTTCTTGTCGTGCTTCTCGACGATCTGAGCGAACCGGCGGGCAAAGCGTTCGTCGGCCTTGGCCTTCTGCTCAAGCACCTCGCGGGCAAAGACCATGTGGTCCTCGTGTTTTTCCATCATGTCGGCCATGCGCTGGTTCGTGGCCGTCCCGATGGCCGCCATGGCGGCCTGCGCTTCCTTGTCGGTTTGCACGCCGATCTCGTTGATCCGGTGCGCGACGTCCTGTTGCTGCGCGGTCTTGAGCGATTTGGACAGCGCGTCGTACAGCACCACGCGCTGCTTGGTGTCGGTGCGCAGCTTGTTGATCAGGACCATCTGCGTCGCCGCCTGGTTCTGCAGGCTGTCGATCCAGGTCTTGCCCTTCTCGATGTAGCGCTCAAGCGTCTGGGATTTTGCGAGCTTGACCTGTTCGTCCTGCACCAGCGCGTTGTAGCGGGCGTTCACATCCGCCAGTTCGGTTTCCAGCTTGGTGCGCGCGGCGGCGTCCTGTTCGACGCTGATCTTGTTTTCCAGCTCGATGATCTTCGGGTCCATCGCCAGGATTTCGGCCTTCACGGCCTCAAGCTCGCCCACGGTCATTTCGCGTTCGTCCAGCGTCTCGGCCAGATTGCTCTCGACCGATGCCTTTTGTTCGTTCAGCATCGTCAGCTGCCCTTCGAGCAGACCGACGATCACATCGGATTTGCCGATCAGGTCCTGCAGCTTGTCGTCTATGCTGGCCATCCGGATCCGGTCCTGCCGCATTGATTCCGCCTTGGCGTCGGAGAAGATGCCGACGAAGGTTTCCCAGCCGGTCTTGGTGCGCATCTCGTCAAAGTCTTTCGAAAAGGCCGCCGTCACGTCGTCCAGCCCCATGATCAGTTCCGCGATATTGGCGTTCATCACATCCGTATGGGCGTGCACATCCTCGAGCGAGGCGTTTTCGATGTCGATCATCGCGTCGTCGCCCGACTTCATCTTCGCACGGGCGGTTTCGATCCGCGTCGTCAGCTCGGCGATCTTGGTCTGCGCCTCAAGCACCTGCTCCTGGCTTTCGCGCACTTGCGCATCGAACTCTGACATGGGGTCCTCCGGTTCAATCACTTGACGGTCAATATAGGAATGTAAAAAGGATTTACATCCCTTCATCTTCGGTTTGGCCAGAGTTTTGCAAAACCGCGCGGCAATGGAAAGCGCAATGCGGTCAGGGGTGCAGCAATTCTGCGGAGAGCCGCCGCAACTGCGCCTGTAGCGCGCGCAATTCTGCCATCGTCATGCCGGTGGCCCGGGCGACGCAGCCCGGGATGTGATCGGCTGTGGCGTGAAGCTTGCGCCCCGCTTCGGTCAGATCGACGCTGACCCGGCGTTCGTCGTCGGTGTCACGGCGCCGCGTGACGTACCCGGCAGCTTCCAACCGCTTGAGCAAGGGGGTGAGCGTGTTGGAGCCAAGGCCGAGCCTCTGGCCAATCTCGCCCACGCGCAGCGGTGCCTCGGCCCAAAGCTGGATCATCACGAGGTACTGAGGATAGGTCAGGCCCAGCGGTTCGAGCAGGGGCTGGTAGACCCGTCCGAATGCGTGGTTCGCGGCATATAGGTCAAAGCAGATCATCTGCTCCAACCCGACGGGGCCTGTGCGGGTGTCAGTCATAGGATATAGTTATATCGCGCGCGACTGATCGCAAGGCTCTTGACGTTTGTCGAAGCAGGCTAAGTTTAATCGCACACGATTTAAACGCTCACGGCGTAAACCGAAAAGAAGGAGGCACCCATGCCCAAGGAAGTCATCTACACCACATCCGCCACCGCCACCGGTGGGGGCCGTGACGGCAAGACCGGCACCGACGACGGGACTTTTTCGGCCGATCTGGTCGTGCCCAAGGAAATGGGCGGACCGGGCGGTGACGGGCTTAACCCCGAAAAGCTCTTTGCCAGCGGTTACGCGGCCTGCTTCATGGGGGCGATGCGCCACTATGCCAGCCAGGAAAAGATCAAGGTGCCGGATGACGCCAAGGTGCATGTCACTGTCGGCATCGGCCCGCGCGAGGACAACGGCTTTGGCCTGGATGTCACGATCAAGGTCGATCTGCCGGGAATGGACGAAAAGACCGCCCGCGATCTCATCGCCGGCGGGCACCATGTCTGCCCCTATTCCAACGCCGTGACCCAAGGCCTGTCGGTCACGCCACGCCTGGCCTGACTGCTTTGAAAATCCCGGGCCGCCTGCGGGCGGGCCCGGGACCGTCCGCCGCTTTGGATTGGGCTTGCTACGGGCCGCGATACCGGCCCTACTGTCCGCAGCAAAGCGCGGAGCCCGATCATGCACCTTTTTCCTGTCATAGCCTCGGTCGAACCCGAACACGATGCACCGGCCCCGGACCGGGTGATCGCTGGGAATCCGCGGTTCACAACCTGGAACCTGGAAGAGCGTGACGGGCTCTACTGCGGCATCTGGGAGGCGACGCCCGGCAAATGGCGCATCCAGTATGACGAATGGGAATACTGCCGCATCCTGTCCGGCGTTTCGATCCTGACCGAGGATGGCGGCACGCCGCAGACTTACCGGGCGGGCGACAGTTTCATCCTGCGCCCCGGTTTCTCGGGCACTTGGGACGTGGTCGAAACCACGCGCAAGGAATACGTGATCCGGCTTTGAAGGGTCAGGGATTCCCGGCTTGCGGGCCGCGTGCGCATGGCTAGACTTCGGCCATATTCACATTGTGACGGGGCCATTATGAAATCCATCCTGCTTTCCCTTTTCCTTGTCCTGCCATCGCTTGCCGCGGCAGACGAAATTTCCGACGCCCTGACCGCCGCGCAAGAGGCCTATGCCGATGGCGACATCCAGTACGCGCTGGACGAGCTTGATTTCGCCCGCAACAAGCTGCTCGAGGCAAAGACCGACGCCCTGGGCGCCTTCCTGCCCGCCGCGCCGGATGGCTGGACGCGCGAGGTCAATACCGAGATGAACCAGGGTCTGGCGATGATGGGCGGCGGCGTCGGGGCCGAGGCGACCTATACCCAGGACGACGGCGGCAAATCCTACAAGATCACGATGATGGCCGACAATCCGATGGTGGCCAGCATGGCCGCGATGGTCACCAATGCCGCGGCGATGGGGCTCAAGGTCGAACGCGTCGGCCGCCAGCGCTTCATGGTGCAGGATAACGAAATGACGGGACTGGTCGCCAACCGTTTCCTGATTCAGGTATCGGGCGCGGATACCGACACGATGATGGCCGCCCTTGAGGCGATGGATTTCGCCGCCCTGTCCGGGTTCGGCCAGTAGGCCTGGGTCACGCGGCCCCGGGACGATCCGGGGCCGCGGTCCGTATCACACCACGTTGAAGGCCGGTCCGTAGGGATAGCCGGTGATGTTTTCGTTGCCGTCTTCGGTCACGATCAGGATGTCGTGTTCACGGTAGCCGCCGGCACCCGGCTGACCGTCCGGAAGGGTCAGCATCGGCTCCATCGAGATGACCATGCCCGGTTCCAGCACCGTGTCGATATCCTCGCGCAGTTCCAGCCCGGCCTCGCGCCCGTAGAAATGCGACAGCACCCCAAAGGAATGGCCGTAGCCGAAGGTGCGGTATTGCAGCAGATCGCGGTCCGCCAGAAAGGCGTTGATCTTGTGCGTGACCTCGGCGCAGCTGACACCGGGCTTGAGCAGAGACATGCCGTATTCATGGGTCGCCACGTTCGCTTCCCAGATGGCGAGCGATGCGTCGTCGACCTCTTCCACGAAAAGCGTGCGTTCCAGCGCGGTGTAATAGCCCGAGATCATCGGAAAGGTGTTCAGCGACAGGATATCGCCCCGCTCCAGCACCCGGCCGGTGACCGGGTTGTGCGCGCCATCGGTGTTCAGTCCCGACTGGAACCAGACCCAGGTGTCGCGGTATTCGGCATCGGGAAAGGCGCGCGCAATCTCGGCCTCCATCGCGTCGCGGCCCGCCATGGCCACGTCGATTTCACGGGTGCCTGCGCGGATCGCGTCCTTGATGGCATAGCCACCCACATCCGCCACCCGAGCGCCTTCGCGGATCAGCGCGATTTCGGCGGCTGATTTCCTCATCCGCTGGCGCATCGTGGCGTCGTTGACCGCGATCTTGCGGGACGGGGCCAGAAAGGCATCGAGCGTGGCCAACCCCTGAAGTGTCAGGTGATCCTCTTCGAACCCGATGGCCCGTCCGGTGCCCGTGACCGACAGGATCGCCCGCCAGAAATTGTCGCGTTGCCAGTCGGTGTAGGTGATGTTGTCGCCGTGACAGCGCCGCCAGGGCTGGCCTGCGTCTATGCCCGCGCTGATCGTGACCGATTCCTGCGCTGTCACGACAAGCCCGTAGGGCCGCCCGAAGCTGCAGTAGAGGAAGCCCGAGTAATAGGCGATGTTGTGCATCGAGGTGAAGACGCAGGCATCGACCCCAAGGTCGGCCATGATCGCGCGCAGGCCCTTGAGGCGCGCGTCGTATTCGGCGGCGTTAAACGGCAATGGCGCCTTTTGACCGTTGTGAAAGCGATAGAATTCAGGACGTTCCGACATGTGACCCTCCGATCAACCGCCGCACCGGGCGGGGGAGTGTCAGTGACCCGCCCCCACCGCGCATGCGGCAAAGAAAGGTCCCGGCGTTCAGGACAGGAAAAAGGTGCCGCATGCGGCGCCGGGCGACGCCATCGCCCGCCTCTGAGCGTGGCGTTACGCCTGAAATCGCGATCTGGCAAGCGTGATTTGCGGGCCATCCGGCGAACAGGTGCAGCCGCAGCGATCAGAGCGTCAGAAGCCGCCGCATCATCGCGCTTTCCGGGTCCAGCAGCCCGTCGATCACGTCGAAATGGTGCTTGCCATCGTCGATGATATGGCCGCAGCGCCAGGCCTTGGCCAGCAGCATCGCCTGATCCAGAAACACCGGCCGTTCGTCGGCCCCCACCCAGACCGTGACGGGCACCGGCAGGCGCTGCTGCAAGGCCGGGCTTTCGGCCAGCGCCTCGTCCTTGTCGAGCCGCAGGTCGTCGTTCATCTGCGTCTTGATCAGCGGGCGCAGGTCCGCCAGCGGCGAGATCGGCATGACGTGTTCGATCCGCTCCGCCACTTCGGGTGTCAGCATATCAGGCGCGATCATCCGCGCGACCAGATGCCCGCCCGCGGAATGGCCCGCCAGCCGGATCGGTCCCGGCACCTCGTTCGCGGCGACGGTCACGGCCTGGGCGATCTGCCGGGTGATGGCGCTGATCCGCACGCGTGGGCAAAGATCGTAGGACGGCATCGCCACGGCCCAGCCCCGCGCCAGCGCGCCCGTGGCGAAATGCGACCAGTCGGACCGGTCGAACCGCCGCCAATAGCCGCCGTGCACAAAGATCAACAGGCCGCGCGGCGTGAGGTCGGGCAGGAACAGATCGAACGCCTGCCGCGTTGCATGCCCGTACATCAATCCAAGGCGCGCCCGCCCCGTGACCCCCAGCCTTTGCCGAAACGTCTCGGCCTCCGCCGCCCACCGCAGCGGAAAGGCTTCGGCCCCGGGAATATGGGCCGCGTTGGCATAGGCATCGTCCAGGTCCATCACTTTCCCTCCGCAGGGCGCTGGATTATAGGCATAGCAGATGATCTGCCAGAGGCAGTATCAAAACCGGAGAATATCATGCTCGACCAGACAACAAATCTTGCCAGCCTGCTCAAGGATCCATCACTTCTGGAAACCCGCGCCTATGTGGGCGGCCAGTGGATCGATGGCGACAACGGCACGTTCGACGTAACCAACCCGGCGCGCGGCGATGTCATCGCCGAAGTCGCGGACCTGAGCCGCGAACAGGTCGCCGATGCCATCGCGCAGGCGCATGCGGCGCAGAAGGAATGGGCCAGCTGGACCGGCAAGGAACGCGCAGGCGTGCTGCGCAAGTGGTTCGACCTGATGATGGAAAACCAGCACGATCTGGGTGTCATCCTGACCGCCGAACAGGGCAAGCCGCTGGCCGAGGCCAAGGGCGAGATCGGTTATGGCGCGTCCTTCATCGAATTCTTTGGCGAAGAGGCCAAGCGCGTCTACGGCGAGATGATTCCCGGCCACCAGCGCGACAAGCGCATCATGGTGCTGAAACAGCCCATCGGCGTCGCGGCCTCGATCACGCCGTGGAACTTCCCCAACGCGATGATCACCCGCAAATGCGGCCCGGCGCTTGCGGCGGGCTGTGCCTTTGTCGCACGCCCGGCCAAGGAAACGCCGCTGTCGGCCATCGTGCTGGGGGTTCTGGCGGAACGCGCAGGCATTCCCGCAGGTGTCTTCAACGTCGTAACCTCGTCCTCGTCCTCGGCCGTGGGCAAGGAGTTCTGCGAAAACCCCGCCGTGCGCAAGCTGACCTTCACCGGCTCGACCGAGGTGGGGCGCATCCTGCTCAAGCAGGCCGCCGATCAGGTGATGAAATGCTCGATGGAGCTGGGCGGCAACGCGCCGTTCATCGTGTTCGATGACGCCGACCTCGATGCCGCCGTCGAAGGGGCGATCATGTGCAAGTTCCGCAACAACGGCCAGACCTGCGTCTGCGCGAACCGCATCTATGTGCAGGCGGGGGTATATGACGCCTTTGCCGAAAAGCTGAAAGCGCGCGTCGAGAAGATGAAGGTCGGCGACGGTCTGGAAGACGGCACCGAGCTTGGCCCGCTGATCAACCACGATGCGCTCGACAAGGTGCAGGAGCATATCGCAGATGCCAAGGCCAAGGGCGCAAAGGTGATCCTGGGCGGTGAAGAGCACGAGATGTCCGGCAACTTCTTCGGCCCGACCATCGTGACCGGTGCGACCAAGGAGATGGCGTTCTCGACCGAGGAAACCTTTGGCCCGCTCGCCCCGCTCTTCAAGTTCGAGGACGAGGACGAGGTGATCGAACTGGCCAACGACACCATCTTCGGCCTTGCGTCGTATTTCTACGCCAAGGATCTGAGCCGCGTCTACAAGGTGGCCGAGGCGCTGGAATACGGCATCGTCGGCGTGAACACCGGCATTATCTCGACCGAGGTCGCGCCCTTCGGCGGCGTCAAGCAGTCGGGCCTGGGCCGCGAAGGCAGCCACCACGGCATCGACGACTACCTTGAGATGAAATACGTCTGTCTGTCGGTCTGATCCGACCGGCACCCCATGATCGACCCGGCGCGCGGTGATCCTGCGCGCCGGGTTTCTTTTTGGCCCGCGCGGCGCTGTCATGCATCTGTTACGCAACCGTCACACGGGCGTCACCGCTGTGGCTCACCTAGCCCCCAGACAACAATTCCGGGGACTTTGATGCCGAAACACCTTCTTTGCCTGACCTCCATCGCCGCGCTGACCGCCGGTTCCGCGATGGCCGACATGAGTTTCAACCGTATCGCCAGCTTTGCCACGCCGCACAACATGGCCGACGGCGAAGACACGGCGCGCGAAACCTCGGCCGAGATCATCGCCGCCACCGCCGACGGCATGACGCTGGCCTACACCGACAGCCCGCTGGGCGTGCTGGGCCGCATCGACATCAGTGACCCCGCCAACCCCAAACCGCTGGGCAACATCGCGCTGGACGGAGAGCCGACATCGGTTGCCATCCAGGGGCGCACCGCCTTTGTCGGCGTGAACACCTCTGCAAGCTATACCGACCCGTCGGGCCACCTGCTGGCCATCGACCTCGACAGCGGCGCCGAAATCGGCCGCTGCGATCTGGGCGGCCAGCCGGATTCGATCGTCATCGCCAAGGACGGCAGCTTTCTGTCCATCGCCATCGAAAATGAACGGGACGAGGATGCAGGCGATGGCCGCACCGGCCAGATGCCCGCCGGCTTCCTGGTCATGGTCGATGTCGCAGGCACCTCTGCCGACTGCGCGACGCTGAAGACGGTCGACGTCACCGGCCTGGCCGAGGTCAGCCCCGAGGATCCCGAACCGGAATTCGTCGATATCAACAGCCTGGGTGAAACCGTGATGACCATGCAGGAAAACAACCACATGGTCGTGGTCGCCCGCGACGGGTCGATCCTCAATCACTTCTCTGCCGGGGCGGTCGATCTTGACGGGATCGACGCTACCGATGAACGCGCCGCGCTGATTTTCGATGAAAGCCAGCCGGGCCGCGTACGGGAACCCGATGCGGTGAAATGGCTTGACGACGACCACTTCGCCACCGCGAACGAGGGCGACATGGACGGCGGCTCGCGCGGCTGGACGATCTTCAACAAGGACGGCACGGTCGTCTACGAATCCGGCACCAGCTTTGAACAGGCGCTGATCCAGATCGGCCATTACCCGGACAAACGGTCGGATGCCAAGGGGGTGGAACCCGAATCCATCGAAACCGCCACCTTCGACGGCACGCCGATGGTCTTCGTCGGGTCCGAACGCGGCTCTGCCGTGGGGGTTTACGATGCCACCGATCCGGCGAACCCGGTGCTGAAACAGATCCTGCCCTCGGGCATCGGGCCCGAAGGCTATGTCGCGCTGCCGGACCGCAACCTTCTGATCTCGGCCAACGAAACCGACTTGGTCGAGGATGGCGGCGTGCGCGCGCACGTGATGATCTTCGAATACGCCGAAGGCCAGGCCACCTATCCGACCCTGACCAGCGCCGGGGCGGACAGCCTGATCGGTTGGGGCGCGATCTCTGGCATGGTCGCGGGCGAGGGCAGCACGGTCTATGCCGTGAACGACAGCTTCTATGGCTATCAGCCGACGATCTTCACCATCGACACCTCGGTCACGCCGGCGCAGATCACCGACGCAATGGCCGTCACCCGCGGCGGGCACCCGGCGCAAAAGCTCGATATGGAGGGCATCACGCTTGATGGCGACGGCGGTTTCTGGGTCGCCTCCGAAGGGCGCACCGACCGGATGGTTCCGCACGGCCTGTACCACGTCAACGCCAAGGGCGAGATCGAGCAGGAGATCGCGCTGCCCGCCGATCTGCTGGCCGGTGAAAAGCGCTTTGGCTTCGAAGGCATCACCAAGACTGGTGACTGGCTCTGGATGGCCGTGCAGCGCGAATGGGGCGGCGATCCCAAGGATCACGTCAAGCTGGTCGCCTACAACACCGAGACCGAGGAATGGGGCGCCGTCCTCTACCCCAAGGCCGCGGTTGACACCGGTTGGACCGGCCTGTCGGAAATCGTCGCGCACGGCGATTACGTCTATGTGATTGAACGCGACAACCAGATCGGCGAGGCGGCAAAGATCAAGAAGATCTACCGCATTCCTGCCGCTGAAATGGTGCCCGCGCCGATCGGTGGCGACCTGCCCGTGGTCAGCAAGGAAGAGGTCCGCGACCTGATCCCCGACCTCAAGGCCTGGGGCGGCTACGTCGTCGACAAGGTCGAGGGGCTGGCGATCTTCGAAGACGGCACCGCCTGGGTCAGCACCGACAACGACGGGGTCGACGACAGTTCGGGCGAGACGTTCTTCTGGACCATCGGCCAGCTCTGACGCGCAGTCCCGTGCAAACGCAAACGCCCCGCAGAGTGATCTGCGGGGCGTTCTTTTGGTCTGGCGAAAGGTGCCGGCCCACCCGGCCCCCTGCCTCAGTTCACCGATTTAGCGTCCACGACGTCCTTGGACACGCTGTCGGCCTTGGCGATTTCGATCCGGCGCGGTTTCAGCGCTTCGGGAATCTCGCGCTCAAGGTCGATGTGCAGCATGCCGTCGGCATGGCTTGCGCCGACGACGCGGACGTGATCGGCCAGCTGGAACCGACGCTCGAACGCGCGGGTGGCGATGCCGCGATGCAGATAGGTGCGCTCTTGCGTGTCTTCGACTTTGCGGGCGGACACGACAAGCGCGTGATCCTTCACTTCGACGTTCAGGTCGGCGTCACAGAAGCCGGCCACGGCGATCGAGATGCGATAGGAATCGTCGGCGGTTTTTTCGATGTTGTAGGGCGGATATGTCGGCTGGGCCACGTCGTTGGCCAGCACCCGGTCCATCATGTCGGCAATTTGGTCAAAACCGACGGTTGCACGGTAAAGCGGTGCAAGATCAAAGCTTCGCATGGGTCATCCTCCATTGAGCGATACCATTTTCAAGTACGCCTTCCCGACATGGGACAGGCGGTTGATCGTCCCGGGACCCAGAAGAGGCGCCCCGGTCATGCACATATTGGAAGCCGAAACCGCGGTTTCAAGACCCTTGTCAGGGGCGCACGAACCGCGCGCCGCCGCTGGTCATACGCTGCCCGACAGAGACGCGTCGCGCCCCGGCGCTGGCCTTTGGCCGGGCGTTGTCACGGCGCATTTCCCCCATCAACTGCGCCACCACGCCGGGCAGGGCCATGCCGTAAGATTCGCCCAGCCGGTCGCCATCCTGTTCGGTGGCCATCGCCGAAATCAGCGATACGATGCGGATGCGGCCATCCTGCCGGGCAAAGACCGGCGCGCCGGAGGACCCGTAGGTGACGTTGCAGTCGAACGCGATCTGGCCATTGCGGTAGCGCCGCAGCACCGCGCATTCCGCCTGCCGTGACAGGTATTCCGCCCGGTCCTGCCCGTAGGACACGACGCTCACCGGCAGATTGCCCATGTCGCCGTTGAAAAGCTTGAAGGGGTCGGCCTCGGCCGAATTGATCGGCGCATCGAGCCGCAGCAGCGCCACGTCGTAGGCCATCATCGCCCCTGACACGCGGCCGCTGACATCGTGCTTGTAGGCCCGGTGCGGGAAAAGCGCCGCCCCCCGCCGGTCCGCCATGGAGGTGCCGCGATGATACCCGGCGCGGAACACGATGTCCCTGGCGGGGATCCGCGCGCCGTGCGCCTCATAGACGCAATGCGCGGCTGTCAGCGCCACATCGGGCGCGATCAGCACCCCGGTGCACATGCCCTTGGGCGTGTTGATCCGGCCCACCGCCTCCCATCCCAGGATCTCGCCACGGCGCTGCATCGGGGTCAGGGTGCCCGATGTCTGCGCGGCGACCGGCAGGGCCAGAACCAGAGCCAGCAGGGTCAGGACGGCCCGCCGCATCACGGTTTCACGAACTTCGCACCGGTTGTGGTGTTGCGGCTGCCCGCACGCAGGCTGCTGGTACCGTTCAGCCTGAGGCCCTGCGGCGCATCCATGATTTTGCGCAGTTCCGCCAGCGGTCCAGCCAGCGAAGTGCCCAGAGACACCGGTTCGCCATTGGCCTCGGCTTTGGCAGACACCACGGACACGATTCGCGGGCTGCCACTTTCGAAAGAGAAGACCGGAGAGCCGGAGCTGCCGAAATCCACAGAGCAGGACAGCACAAGCACCCCCTGCTGGCGCGACAGCACGCTGCAAAGCTCTTGCAGGGTGGGCGCCTCGGACCGGTCGTGTGCATAGGACACGACGCCGACGCTGGCACCCGTTTCGGGGCGGGCATCGGTTTCGAAGGGGATGATCGCGCCATCCTGGATCGGATGCTGAAGCTCCAGCAGCGCGATATCGACCCGCACGCGCGACGCGTCGGACGCCGCGGCAAAGTCATACTCGGGATGCGGTTCGGCCTTGCGCACATGGCGATAGGCGGCGGCCCGGCCGTTGCGCCATCCGGCCAGGAACTGGATATCCTCGGCCCGGACCCGTTCGCCGGTTTCCGGGTCGAAGAGGCAGTGCGCCGCTGTCAGCACCAGCCTCGGTTCGATCAGCGCGCCGGTGCAGAACGCCCGCCCTGACAATTCAAGTCGGCCGACGGCCTCCCACACACGACCATCCTGCCGGGACTCCATGGAAAAGAGACCCAACCCCTGGGCCGCCAACGGACCCGTCCAGAAAACCGCCACAAAAAGGGCAACAACAACACGCACGCAAACATCTCCCGCAGATGGCTTCGGATGTACGGGGCGGATAAGGCGAAATTAGGGCAAATCCGTCTCAATCGCCGCCCGGTTAATGGTTCAATCCGTCCGATCAAGCGCGGGTGGTTTCGGCCCGCCCGCGGCCCAATCCAAAAGCTCGACCGTGTGCACGACAGGCACCTGTGTGCCCGTTCCGATCTGCATCATGCAGCCGATGTTGCCCGCCGCGATCACATCGGGCGCCTTGGCCTCGAGCGTGCGGACCTTGCGCGCCTTGAGCCGGGCCGAGATTTCCGGCTGCATCAGGTTGTAGGTCCCTGCAGATCCGCAGCACAGGTGGCTGTCGGCGGGTTCGACCACGGTAAACCCTGCGCGTTTCAACAGTTCCTTGGGAAAGGTCTTGATCTGCTGGCCGTGCTGCAGCGAACAGGCGGCGTGATAGGTCACCACCAGGCCTGTGGGGCAAGGCTTGCCCTCTTGCGGGGCGTCGATACCGGCAATATTGTCGCGCGCGGGGCGGGAGGCCTGTTCTTGCGGTGTGTCATCGGCCAACTCCATCAGCAACTCCGAGATATCCTTGGCAATCGCAGATATCCGCGCCGCATCCTCAGCCAGCGAGTCATTGCGAAACATGTGGCCGTAATCCTTGACGGTGGTGCCGCAGCCGCTGGTGTTGATCACGATCGCATCCAGCCCGTCGCCGTCAATCTCGCGCGTCCAGGCGCGGATGTTCAGCGCCGCGGTTCTGTGGCTTTCGCCGACCTTGCCCATGTGATGGGTCAGCGCCCCGCAGCACCCCGCGCCCTTGGCCACCACCACCTCGCAGCCCAGCCGGGTCAGCAGGCGGATGGTCGCGTCATTGATATCGGTGTTCAGCGCCTTTTGCGCACAGCCGGTCATCAGCGCCACGCGCTTGCGGCGGGGTGCGGTCGGCGCGAAACTTTGCGGGTCGTCGTTGCGGCTGACCGGTGGAATCGTCCGGGGCGCCATCTGCAGCATCGCCTTGAGCCGCGCGTCGGGCATCAGAAAGGCGAAGGGCCGCCCGATCTTGGCACCCAGCAGCGCCACGCGGAACCTGGTCGGGTAGGGCAGCACCTTGGACAGGATCCAGCGCAAAGCCCGGTCGGACCAGGGGCGTTCGTACCGTTCCTCGATATAGGCGCGGGCGTGGTCGACCAGGTGCATGTAATGCACACCCGACGGGCAGGTTGTCATGCAGGCCAGGCAACTCAGGCAGCGGTCGATATGCTTGACCGTCTTTTCATCCGGCACCCGCTCGTTCTCGAGCATGTCCTTGATCAGGTAGATGCGCCCGCGCGGGCTGTCGAGCTCATCGCCCAGCACCTGGTAGGTCGGGCAGGTCGCGGTGCAGAATCCGCAATGCACGCAGGCGCGCAGAATGTCATGGCTGCGGGCAAAGTCGGGCTTTTCCAGCTGTTCGGGCGAAAAGGTCGTTTGCATGTCAGGACATCACCATTTGCGCCGTGGCAAGGCCGAACCACGGCAGCGTCGTTGCAAGAAGCCCCGTGACAAAGCTGGGCCGCCAGGCGGGCGAGGTGCCCAGTCGACGGCGCAGCGCCAGCACGAAAAGCGTGATCGCGAGGACCCAGGCGAACCACAAGCAGGCCAGGGACGCCACCGGCGCAGGCTGGCGCAGCGCAAAGGCGCCCAGAACCGCCGCGACGGTGCCCGCGGCCAGCAGGCCAAAGGCTGTTCCCCGCGGCGTGGCGCGCAGGAGCGTGGCATAGGTCACCGGCCCGATGACAAAGCTTGCGGCGAATGCCAGCAGAAACGGGCCGCTCATGCGCCCATCAGCCCGGGGTTGAGGATGCCGCGCGGATCGAATCGCGCCCGCAGCCCTGCACTGATCTGTGCCAGCGGCGCGGGTTCCGGGTGAAAAACCGGCAGCGACGCGCGGGTAGCATCACCCCCGCGCACCAGCGTGGCATGGCCGGAAAATCCGCCCAGTCGCGCCCGCAGGTCGGTGCCCGCGGCGACGCGGACCCAGATCAGCCCTCCGGCCCAGTCAAGCAGGGTGTGCGCATCTTTGCCCATACGCGCGATCATCCCCGGCGCATCGCCGGGTGTGACGGAAATCCGCCAAACATCGCCCGGCTCCTGCGCAAAGGCCGCGACATCGCGCACGCCCTCCCAAATCTCTGCGCTCTGCGCGCCTTCCAGCGTCGTCATCTCGGCTTGCCCCGCCATCAGTGTCCTGACTGCGCCCAGACGGTAGCGCACAGAGGTTTCGAACCCCTCAAGACGCATGAGGGTGACAGGCACCTCACCCGACGCAAGCGGTGCGACGGCAAGCCCCGTGACCTCGTAGGGCGATCCCGCCGCCTGCGCCATGGCCCGCACCGCCGCATCCACATCCTGCCCGTGCAGGCACAGCGTGGCGCTGAATTCGGGCTTCGGCAGCACCTTGAAGCTTACCTCGCTTAGTATCCCCAAGGTGCCACGGCTACCGGTCAGCAGCTTGACCAGATCGTAGCCGGTCACATTCTTCATCACCCGGCCGCCGTTCTTGATCACGTTGCCGCGGCCATCGACAAATCGCACACCCAGCATGAAATCCCGACAGGCCCCGGCCTGGATGCGCCGCGGCCCCGACACGTTGGCGGCAACCACGCCGCCGATGGTTGGCGTGCCTGTCGTGCCCAGAAGCGGGCGGTGATCCATCGGCTCGAACGCGAGGCGCTGGTTCTCCGCATCCAGCGCCGCCTCGATCTCGGCCAGCGGGGTGCCGGCCTGCGCCACCATTGTCAGCGCGCCCGGCTCGTACAGCGTGATCCCGGACAGCCCGCCGGTTTCCAGCACCGCGCCCACGGGCGTGCCTTGCCCCCGCGTGCTGCCGCCGCGGATGTGCAGCGGGCCGCTGGCGGCGGCGACCATCTCGGCCAGGTCGGTCTCTGTCTCGGGTCTCATGATCTTCTCTGGTTTCCAAATACCTCGGGGGAACGCGGCCCTGCCGCGTGGGGGCAGCGCCCCCAAACTACTCTGCCGCGAGCGGGACGATACGGCGGCTTTCCGATGCGTCCAGCGGAAACACCTTGGCCGGATTCAGCAGCCATTTGGGGTCGAACACGTCTTTCACGGCCATCTGGCATTCCAGATCCTCAGGCGCGAACTGATCGACCATCAGGTCGCGTTTCTCGATGCCCACGCCATGTTCGCCGGTGAGGCAGCCGCCGACCTCGACACAAAGCCGCAGGACATCCGCCCCCATCGCCTCGCAAAGCTCCAGATCGCCCTCCTTGTTGGCATCGAACAGGATCAGCGGGTGCATGTTGCCGTCGCCTGCGTGAAAGACATTGGCAACGCCCAGACCATATTGCTTGGAAAGTTCTCCGATACGGCGCAGCACCTGCGGCAGCGCGGTCACCGGGATCGTGCCATCCAGGCACATGTAATCGTTGATCTGGCCCATCGCGCCAAACGCTGATTTGCGCCCCAGCCAGATGCGCCCGGCCTCGTCTGCGTCCTTGGCCTCGCGCAATTCAACCGGATCATGGCGCCGCGCGATGTCGAGGATCAGCGCCAGTTGCGCGTCAATCTCGTCCGGTGATCCCTCGACCTCGACGATCAGCAGCGCCTCGCACATCGGATAGCCCGCCTTGGCGAAGGCCTCGCAGGCCTCGATACAGGGGCGATCCATGAATTCGATGGCCACCGGCAGGACGCCCGCCTTGATGATATCCGACACGCAGGCACCTGCGACCTCGTTCGAATCGAACGCCATGAGGACGGGCCGCGCGCCTTCGGGTTTGCGCAGGATGCGCAGCGTCGCCTCTGTCACGACGCCCAGTTGACCCTCGGACCCGCAGATCAGGCCCAAGAGGTCATAGCCCGCTGCGTCCAGATGCGCGCCGCCAATCTCGGTCACCGTGCCGTCCATCATCACCATGGTGACGCCCAGCAGGTTGTTCGTGGTCACGCCGTATTTCAGGCAATGCGCCCCGCCCGAATTCATCGCGATATTGCCGGCGATGGCGCAAGCCAGCTGCGACGACGGGTCGGGGGCATAGAAAAAGTCGTTCTCTTCCACCGCGCCGGTGACGCTCAGGTTCGTGCGGCCGGTCTGGACCCGGATGAACCGGTTGTCATAGTCGGTCTCCAGGACCTCATTGAGCCGCGCGACCCCCAGGATCACACTGTCCGCCGTGGGCAGCGCGCCGCCCGCCAGCGACGTGCCCGATCCGCGTGGTACCACCGGCACACCCTCTTCGAAGCAGACGCGCAGTACGGCTGACACCTCTTCGGTCGAGCCTGGCAGCACCACGGCCAGCGGCGGGCAGCGATAGGCGGTCAGCGCGTCGCATTCATAGGCCCGGGTTTCCGCCAGGTCCGAAATCACCGCATCGCCGCGCAGCACCTTGCGCAGCCGGTCGATGATCTGCGACTTGCGGGCTAGAATTCCCGCGTCGGGCTGTGGCATCTGCATCGGCAATCCCCCTGATTGGTAAGATAATATAACCAATATAAGGATATCACAATTTGAATCGCCGACAAAGGGCGCGACATCTTGCGCATCCTCTGCGGCTGGCGCAGGGAACAGGCATGGCTTGGGTCAAGATCATACACATACTCTGCGTCATGGGGTGGATGACCAGCATTTTCGCGGTGCCCCGGGCGCTGATCTACTGGAAACGTGAATACGACCGTCTGGGCGAATTCGGCCCGCTCGGCGATCTCACGATCCGGCTTTACCGATTTTCGGCGGGGCTGGGGGTTATCGCGCTGCTGACCGGGCTGTGGCTGGGCGCGACATGGGGCTTTCCGGCCTGGGTCTGGCTGAAGCTGGTGCTGGTGCTGGCGCTGGCCGCGCATTACGGCTGGACCGGGCGGCTGGTGCTGCGGGCGCGGCGCGGTGTGTTCACCGAATCCGACCGCTACCTGCGCATCTTCAACGAGGTTAGCGTGTTCGGCGTCATCGCGATCCTTTGGGTCGTCGTGGTCAAGCCGTTCTAGCCGATGGACCTGCTGGCGCAAATCTACCAGTTTCCGTTGGTCGACCAGATCGGGCTGGGCCTGCTTTTCGCTTCGTGGATCCTGTGCAGTCTGGTGATCGAACACCCGCCGTTGCGGTGGCCGTCGGTCAGCAAGCTGATGTCGGCCTACCGACGCGAATGGATGCGCCAGTTCGTGACCCGCGACCCGCGTATCTTTGATTCTCAGATCATCGGGAATTTGCGGCAAGGCACGGCGTTCTTCGCCTCGGCCAGCATGATCGCCATCGGGGGCGGGCTGGCGCTGATCGGCAATGCCGATCTGTTGCGCGGCGTGGCGGCGGACCTGACGCTGGGCACGGTGCCCACGATCGTCTGGGAAATCAAACTTCTGCTGATGCTGGTCTTTGCCGCCAATGCCTTTCTGAAATTCGTCTGGGCGCACCGGCTTTTTGGCTATTGCGCTGTTCTGATGGCCGCGGTGCCGAACGATGCAAAGCATCCCATGGCGCATATTCGCGCGGACAAGGCGGGCGAGCTGAATATCGCGGCGGCCCGGGCCTACAACCGCGGTCTGCGCTCGGTCTATTTCGGCATCGCCTCTGCCGCCTGGCTTTTGGGCGCGCTGCCGCTTGTCATCGCGGTGCTGTTCACCCTGCTGGTGGTGCTGCGGCGTGAATTTGCGTCCCTGTCGCGGCGGGTGCTGCTGGACCGGTCGGATGACATATTCGACACGCAGTCGTGACGCGCCTATACCGGGCACAGCTGATAGGATGAGCGCATGAGATACCTGCCACCCCTTCTGGCCGCCCTGGCGCTGCCCAGCCTGTCACTGGCTGGCGCGCCCGAGGTCGTGAACGCCACGGCCACCAAGTCGGGGATGAGCTGGCGGTTCGAGGTGACGCTGCGTCACGACGACACCGGCTGGGACCACTATGCCGACGGCTGGGACGTGGTGGACGTGAATGGCCACGTGCTGGGCACCCGAGAGTTGATGCACCCGCATGTGAACGAACAGCCCTTCACCCGGTCGCTAAGCGCGGTTTCGGCGCCCGACGGCACGCGCACGGTCTTCATCCGCGCGCGCTGCTCGGTCGACGGCTGGACCGGACCGGTTTACGAGCTGGAGCTGTCGCCGGAAGGCTAGGCCCCGAGTCGCACAGAGCGCAGCAATGATAGCGCCGCGCAACACCGCCGATGCGTGCCCTAGCTGCGGCCTTCGCGCAGCCACGCTCCGATGATCAGCCCTGACGCCAGCAGCAGCACCAGCCACGCGGGCAGCATCGGCGTCTGGGTGACGTTCAGCGTCTCGAACGCATCACGCGCGGTCAGGCCGATCCAGCCGCGCCCGGCGGCGGGGCGGCCCAGGCTGACCTCGCGCAGTTGCGGCACACCGTCCTCAAGCCGCGGGGTGCCGCCGCGCATGCTGTCGATCACCGGCTCGAGTGCGGCGCCCGACGCGATGGTCTGCTCGAATTCGCGCGGCGCGGCAGGCCCTAGCCCGATCACCGCGTCCTCGTCACCTTCGCTCAGACGGTAAAGCCCGATCTCCGGGCCTTCATACAGCGCCTCGAACCGGCCCGGGCTGACCTCTTCCAGCGTCACCTCTTCGGTTTCGCCATCGGGCCGCGTCACGGTCACCGCGCCAACGGTGTCCTCAAGCGTGCGGCGGATGATGCGCATGGTCTGGCCAGTGGGTTCGGCCCAAAGCGCCTCTTCCTCAAGCTCGGGTTCCTTCATCATCCAGTGCGCCAGCCGCCGCAGCAGCTCCAACTGCGGCCCGCCGCCTTCGAAGCCGCGGTTCCAGAGCCACGCGTGATCGGAGGCCAGCAGCGCCACACGCCCCTCGCCCACCCGGTCGAGCATCAGCAACGGCCGGTCGTCGATACCGGACATCACCACGTCACCGTTGTCGTTGGGCATCACCTCGATCTGGCGCATCCAGCGGCCCCAGCTGTCCTGCCCCGTCAGGCCCGCAGTCACCGGATGGCGTTCGCCCAGATCGGTGACCGCCGGGCGGTAGCCTTCTTCCAGCACACGCGCGGTCGGTTCGGCAGGCAGAACCTCGGCTAGGGACGAGCGGTAGATGCTGTCGGCACTGGCAAAGTCGGGCCCCGCCGCGATCAGCACGGCGCCGCCCTGTTCGACATAGTTGCGCACGTTGTCGAGGTAGATCGACGGCAGGATGCCCCGCCGCTTGTAGCGGTCAAAGATGATCAGATCGAAATCCTCGATCTTTTCCAGGAACAGCTCGCGCGTCGGAAAGGCGATCAGCGACAGTTCGGTGACCGGCACGCCGTCCTGCTTTTCCGGCGGGCGCAGGATGGTGAAATGCACCAGATCGACGGAACTGTCGGATTTCAGCAGGTTGCGCCAGGTGCGGCCACCGGCATGCGGCTCCCCGCTGACCAGCAGCACGCGCAGCCGGTCGCGCACGCCGTTGATCTGCACCAGCGCGGTGTTGTTGCGGTCGGTCAACTCGCCCTCGGCTTCGGGCAGGGTGAACTGGATGACGTTCAGCCCGCCGTGCGGCAGGGTCACGGGCAGTTCCAGATCCTCGCCGATGGCGACGGTGAAGCTTTGCGGCTCGGCCCCGTCGACCGAAATGTCGAGCGTGGTAGTCTCGGCCCCGGGCGCGGCGCCCTCATCCTCGATCCGCAGGGTCAGGGTGACCGGTTCGCCCAGAATCGCGAAGGCGGGGGCGTTCTTGACGATCAGGCGACGGTCCCAGTCGCTTTCGCGTCCGGTCAGCAGAAGGTGCATGGGCGCGGGCAGGTCGGGGGCGCGTTCGAGATCGTGCAACCGCCCGTCCGATAGCAGCAGGATGCCCGCGATCCGCGCACGCGGTTCTTCGGCCAGCGCGGCGTTGAGTGCGGTCATGAGCAGCGTGCCGGTGTCGGCCTCGCCATCGCCGACCTCGATCCGCCGCACCTCGGTGTTGGGACGGCCCGCGAGCCGCGTCTCGAGCGTCGTGGCGGCGTCTTCGGTCACGCCCGCACGCTCGGCGAGGGTCTGGCTGGCGCTGGTGTCCACCAGCATCAGCACGATATCGGACAGCGGTGCGCGATCCTCGACCTGGTAGGACGGCTGCGCAAGCGCCCCCACCAGCACCAGTGCCGCGAGCGCCCGCAAGGCCCAGCCCGACAGGCCGCGCCACAGCGCAAGCCCGACGCCAATCGCGGCGATCACGGCCAGGACGGCGATCAGCAGCCATGGCAAGAGCGGATCAAAGACGATGGTTCCGGTCATTGGCCCAACCTGTCGAGAAGCGCAGGCACGTGAACCTGATCGGATTTATAGTTCCCGGTCAGCACGTGCATGACCAGGTTGACGCCGAAACGGTAGGCGATTTCGCGCTGGCGTTCCCCGGCAAAGCCGCGCCCCACCGGAAAGGTCGGGTTGCCGCGCGCATCCATCGCCCAGGCTGCAGCCCAGTCGTTGCCGCCGATCACCACGGGCGTCACGTTGTCGTTGAGGTTGCGAAACGGCATGCCCTCGATCAGTTCGGCGTCGGGCGGTGCCGCCTCGACCCAGACATCGCGGCCCGCGTGGCGGCCGGGAAAATCCTGAAGCAGGTAGAAGGTGCGGGTCAGCACATGATCCTGCGGGATCGGTTCCAGCGGCGGAATGTCCAGAGGTGCTGCCAGTTCGCGCAGCTTGCGGCCGTTGGGGCTTGATCCGCCGAACCGGGCGATATCGGCATCACGGGTGTCGAAAAGGATCATCCCGCCCGACCGCAGATAGGTGTTGAGCTTGGCATAAGCCTCGGCCGAGGGTGTCGGCTGGTCGGGGGTGACGGGCCAGTAAAGGATCGGGAAGAACGCCAGTTCGTCGGTTTCCAGATCGACCCCCACCGGATCGGCCGGTTCGACCGAGGTGCGGAAGAACAGCGTTTCCGAAAGGCCGCGCAACCCGGCGGCGGCGGTGTCGTCCAGCGCCGCATCGCCGGTGATCACATGCGCCAGCGTCACCTCGGACGTGGCGGCCAGCGCAAGCGTGTCATCCTGCGCGCGGCCCTGCTGCGGCATCAGCGCCAGGGCGGCCAGCATCGTCGCCGCGACACGCGCACCGCGCAACCGGCCAGACAGCGCCAGCGACGCGATGACATCCGCGAGCAACAGTCCGATGGCCAGCGCCAGCAGCCACCCCGCCAGCGGCGTTTCCTCGGGTCGGTTCAGACCCTCGACCGGAACCCGGTCGGGCCAGACCACCGGCTCCAGAACCGTGTCGGCGGTGACGACGTTGCGCGCAAGGCTGCGGTCTTCCCCCTGATAAAGGCCGGGGCGCAGATCGGGACCAAGGGCGGCGGTCACAAGATCCTCGCCCGCGACACCCGGCAGGGTGCCGCCATCGCGTTCGGCGCCAAAGGCATCGAGCACCGTGGCGGGTTGCCAGACCGTGCCGGTCAGATCGTCGGCCTCGGGCGTGGTGGGGGTCGACGAGACCGCCAGCCGTTCCAGCATCTGCACGAACAGGCCCGACAGCGGCAGCGACGACCATTCGGCATTGGCGGTCACATGCACCAGCACCACTTGCCCCTGACCCACGCGCTTGCGGGTCACCAGCGGCGTCCCGTCGTCCAGCTGGGCGATCACCCGTTCGGCCAGCGTCGGATCGGGCTGCGCCATGACCTGGGCGGTGACGTTGACATCGTCAGGCACCGGCAGGCCGAAGAACGGGCTGTCGGCGTTGAAGGGGGCAAGCGATTTCGGCTCCCCCCAGCTCATCGCGCCGCCCACGGTGCGGCCGCCCGCGCGCAGACGCACGGGCATCAGCGGGTCCTCTTCCTCGCGGCTGAGGTCGCTGGCGGCGATGCGCGGCCCGGCAAAGCGCAAGAGCAGCCCGCCCCGGTCCAGCCAGTCCAGCACCGCCTCTTCCTCGGCGGTGCTGAGCGTCGCGACATCGGCCAGCACGATCACGTCGGGGTTCGCGGGCAGGATGTCCAGCAGCGCGCCATCCAGCAGATCGGCGGTCGGCTCCAGCGCGCGGCTGAGAAAATGCAGCGGCGACAGCAGTTCCAGCCCTTCGCGGTCTTCGCGTCCGGCGATCAGCGCGACCTCGCGGCGGCGCAGGCTGTCGTCGGGCAGGGCGATGGCGCCCGCGCTTTTCTGGCCTTCGATCTCGAACCGGGTGATGCGGGCGCGCAGTTCGGCGGGCAGAGACAGTTCAGCCGTGGTGGTGAGCGTGTCTGCGTCGAAGGTTGCCGGAATGCGCGCGAGCACGGCGGGGTTGCCTGCGGGATCGAGTCCGCGCGCGGCCAGCGAAACCTCGGCCACCGGGCCGGGGCGCAGGCGGCGCAGGGTCAGCGCGAGCGTGCCATCGGCGAATTGCGCTGGCTCCAGCCCGTAAAGGCTGCGCGGGCTTTCGAAAACGGTGACCTGGCCGCGATCTTCGAGCGCCGCCAAAAGCTCGGCCCGGTCGTCGCGCGCCAGACCGTCGGAGAGCCAGTAGGTGTCGAAATCCTCGTCCGGCAGGGCCGCAAGCACCCGCGCGGTCTGTTCCGGCCCGGGTTGCCAGGGTTCCGGCACGATACCGCCCAGCCGGGTGCGCCAGCTGTCGGCAGACTGGAAGACCGGCGCTTCGGGCGCGCTCAGCCGCACCATCGCCACGGGCCGGTCGTCACGCGCCGCGCGGGTCAGCAACGCATCCATCGCGTCCGAACGCGCGCTCCAGTCCGCAGCACTGGCCCAGCTGGCATCCATCAGCACCAGAAGCGGGGCATTGCCACCGGCATCGGCGGCGTTGTCCTCGGGGTTCAGCACCGGCCCGGCGAGGCCTAGGATCACAGCCGCGACCGCCAGCATCCGCAAGAGCAGCAGCCACCAGGGGGTGCGGTCGCTGACCTGTTCCTCGTCTTTGAGGCCCAAGAGCAGCACGACGCCGGGGAACATCCGGCGGATTGGGGCGGGCGGAACGGCGCGCAGGATCAGCCACAGGATCGGCAGGGCCAGCAGGCCAAGCAGAAGCCAGGGCGTGGTGAAACCAAGCACGCCGAAAAGGGTCATCCGTGACCTCCGTCCATCGCGCGGTAAATCCACAGCAGGGCGGATTGGGCGCTGTCGTTGGTGTGGTGGCAGCGGTATTGCCAGCCGGTCAGGCGGCAAAGCTGCGTCAGCCTGTCCTTGCGCGCGGCCAGCCGCTGCAGATAGCGGTCGCGCAGATCGCCCGCCTTGAGCGTTTCATGCGACACCGATTTGCCGACGCTTTCAAAGATGGTGCGGCCTTCGAAGGGGAACACCTCTTCGCTCGGGTCGAGCACCTGTAGCAGGACGCCGCGCACGCCGCGATCCGCCGCCTTGGTCAGCGCCGCCTCAACGGGCGCGACGTCGCCCAGAAAGTCGGACACGAACATCGCGCGCGAATGCGGCAGCATACCACGCGCCTCTGGTTCGCGGTAATCTTCGGGCGCTTCGGTGCAGAAGGCCTCGGCCAGCCGCAGGATCTGTTCCTGCCCGCGGCGCGGCGGCAGGCCCCAGCCCGTGAGCCCCACCCGTTCACCGCCCCGGATCAGCAGGATCGATGCGGCCAGCGTCAGGATGCGCGCCCTTTCGGCCTTGGTCGGCAGGTTTTTTTCCGACCGGAACCGCATGGCGGCAGCATCGTCGAGCCACAGGATAACACTTTGCGCGATCTGCCATTCGCGTTCGCGCACGAAATCCGCATCGCCCTTTGCCGACCGCCGCCAGTCGATGCTGCGTCGGGCATCGCCGGGCTGCAGCGGGCGGTATTGCCAGAAGTCGTCGCCCAGACCGGCGCGCCTGCGCCCGTGGTCGCCCAGAAGCACCGTGCCCGCCAGATGTTCGGCGCGCGCAAGCAACGCCGGAAGGCGGGCCGCCTCTTCCTCGGCAACCTGACGAAGGGCGAGGGCTGGTTTCACGCAGCCGCCTCGGACCGCATCATCCCTTCGGCGACGGATTCGATCAGCGCACCCAGGTCTTCGCCACGCGCCCTGGCCGAGAAGGACAGCGCCATGCGATGGGTCAGCACCGGGCGGGCAAGGTCGATCACATCCTCGGGCGCGGGGGCCAGACGGCCTTGCAGCAGGGCGCGGGCGCGCACGGTCAGCATCAGCGCCTGCGCGGCGCGGGGGCCGGGGCCCCAGGCCACGGTGTCGCGCACCCGTTCGCTGGCCGACGGATCGGACGGGCGGAAGGCGCGTACGAGATCAAGGATCATCTCGACTACCGCGTCGCCCACCGGCATCCGCCGCAGCAGCGTCTGCGCGGCCAGTAGGCTGGGCGTGTCAAAGACCTGGTGCGCCTGGGCATCTTCCGTGCCGGTGGTGGCCAGCAGGATGTCACGTTCCGTCGCGCGGTCGGGATAGGCCACGTCGATCTGCACCAGAAAACGGTCAAGCTGCGCTTCGGGCAGGGGATAGGTGCCTTCCTGCTCGATCGGATTCTGGGTGGCGAGCACATGGAACGGCGCGTCAAGCGGGCGGTCGGCGCCCGCGACCGTCACCGTTTTTTCCTGCATCGCCTGCAACAGCGCCGATTGCGTGCGCGGCGAGGCGCGGTTGATCTCGTCCGCCATCAGCAGCTGACAGAAGATCGGGCCGGGGATGAACTTGAACGCGCGGCTGCCATCGGCGCCGGTTTCCAGAACTTCGGAGCCAAGGATGTCGGCAGGCATCAGGTCGGGCGTGAACTGCACCCGGTTGCCGTGCAGGCCCATGACCGTGCTCAGCGTTTCCACCAGCCGGGTCTTGCCCAGGCCCGGCAGGCCGATCAGGATCGCGTGGCCGCCGCACAGCAGTGAGGTCAGTGTCAGATCGACGACCCGTTCCTGACCGATGAACCGCTTGGTGATCGCCTGCTTGGCCTCGGCCAATTTCTGTTCCAGCGCCTCGATTTCGGCGACCAGATTTTCGGCCTCGGCCATGACAACTCTCCCTTGCAGGCTATCTTTGTTGGTATGAGTGTATCGCGCAGCGAGGAAATGGCAAAAGCAATGAACGCACAAAAAGTTGTGACACCCTCTGCCGACGGCATCGCCGCATCGGCCCGCGCCGCCAAGGGACGGGGCCTGCCGCCCGTTCACAAGTGGAATCCGCCGTTCTGCGGCGATCTGGACATGCGCATCGCGCGCGATGGCACATGGTTCTACCTCGGCACGCCCATCGGCCGGTTCGAGCTTGTGCGACTTTTTTCATCGATCCTGCGCAAGGACGGGGACAAATATTTCCTTGTCACCCCGGTCGAAAAGGTCGGGATCACCGTCGACGACGCGCCCTTCGTGGCCACGGATTTCGAGGTCAAGGGCGAAGGCGAAGCACAGGTGCTGACCTTCACCACCCACATGGGCGACGTGGCCGAGGCCGGGCCGGACCACCCGATCCGGGTCGAGCGGGATGCCGAAACTGGAGAGCCGTCGCCCTATATCCTGATCCGCGCCAACCTTGAGGCGCTGATCGACCGCAAGAGCTTTTACCGGCTGGTGGATATCGGCGCGCATCACGACGTGGACGGGCAAAGCTGGTTCGGCCTCTGGTCTGGCGGTCAGTTCTTTCCGATGATCCCCTCGGCCGACCTGCCGGACTGACAGGCCTGCGTCAGTCGCCCAGCTTGGCGTGCACCTCGTCCAGATCGATCTCACCGATCGGCATCTTGTTGCCGGGATTTTCGAAGTCGTATTTGAAAAGGTCGAAGTCGCGCCGGTAGATTTCGTAGATCAGGTGCATCGCCATGTCGTCGAAATAGTCCTCGACCGGGTGGGCGCGTTTCGGCCCGTGCCCTTCGGATTCATTGAACCGCGGGATCGCCTTCAGATCGACCTTGTGCGGCGTCTCGATGGCCGACAGCACATCCTGCATCCCGTCGTTGAAGGTCTCGGTCCAGAAGATCTTGTTGTAGCGGCCGCCGTTGACGATGAAGGTGCTGACGTGCCCCGACATCGCGGACCAGTGGATGTCCGGCTCCATCGGGCGGCGCCATCGGATGGTGTCGCGCACGAACAGCAGGAACCGGCGAAAGCTGCGGATCTGGTCGAAGTCCTGCTTGCCGTCCTCGCCCCCGACCTCGATCCCGTATTTCTGGATCAGCAGCGGAACGAGGTTTCCGCGGTAGCGCTTGCCGTTGCGCTGGATGCCGCAGATCTTGTCGAAGAAGGACGACAGGATGCGCGTGTAGGGATTGCGCACGCAGGTGAAGGCATAGGAGGTGTGGGTCTTGACGTTGGCGTTGATCAGCTTCTGGCTGTCCTCGCGCGCCCATTTGTGCAGCCCCTGTTCGGCGTCGTGAATGTCACCGTCAAAGAACGTGCCGTGGTCGGAATAAAACATGATCTGGCCGATGGTCGAACAGGCGCATTTCGGCACGACCCGATAAACCACGCTTTCGCTTTCGGTCATCCAAGTTCCTGGAAACCCCATGCCTGCCGCCTCCGAAAATACTGCACCGTCTTGTCCCGGGCGCTTTATAGGGTCAAAAAAGCAAAGAAACCCGGTTTATTCAACGCCTCTTCACCTCTATCAACATAAACAATCAGGCGAAACTAGGGCAGATCGTTTCGAAAATGGCGAAAATCGCGTTCATTCTGCTGTGCCACAAGGATCCTGACGCCATCATCAAGCAGGCGCAGAGCCTGACGGCCGTGGGCGATTATATGGCGATCCATTTCGACGCGAGCGCGCGCGCTTCTGACTATGCGCGGATCACCAAGGCTCTGGCCGACAACCCGAACGTGACCTTCGCGAAAAGGCGCGTGCGCTGCGGCTGGGGGGAATGGAGCCTGGTGCAGGCCACGCTGCACGCGGTCGAGGCGGCGGTGGACGCCTTTCCGCGGGCCACGCATTTCTACATGCTGTCGGGCGATTGCATGGCGATCAAGTCGGCCCAGTACGCGCATGAATTCCTCGACCGGCGCGAAATCGACTACATCGAAAGCTTCGATTATTTCGATAGCGACTGGATCAAGACCGGCTGGAAGGAAGAGCGGCTGATCTACCGCCACTGGTTCAACGAACGCACCCAGAAACGCCGGTTCTACGCCGCGTTCGAGCTTCAGAAACGGCTGGGACTGACCCGCAAGATCCCCGACGACCTGCAGATCCAGATCGGCAGCCAGTGGTGGTGCCTGCGCAGGCGCACGGTGGAATGGGTACTGGATTTCTGCCGCCAGCGGCCCAACGTGGTGCGGTTCTTCCGCACCACCTGGATTCCGGACGAGACGTTCTTTCAGACCCTCGTGCGGCACCTGGTGCCGGAAAACGAGATCGACAGCCGCACGCTGACTTTCCTGATGTTTTCCGACTACGGCATGCCGGTCACCTTCTACAACGACCATTACGATCTGCTGCTCAGCCAGGATTTCCTCTTTGCCCGCAAGATCAGCCCCGGCGCGAAAGAGCTCAAGCGGCGGCTGGGGGTGCTCTATTCCTCGGAAGGGTCGCGGTTCCAGATCTCGAACGAAGGCCGGTCGCTTTACAAGTTTCTGACCAGCAAGGGGCGGATCGGTCGGCGCTTTGCCTCGCGGTTCTGGGAAACCGAAAGCTCGCTTGGCCGCGAACGGGAACTGCTGATCGTGGTCTGCAAGAAATGGCACGTGGCCAAGCGCCTGCTGGACCGGATCCGCCAGGTCACCAACGTGCCCGCGATCGAATACCTTTTCAACGAAGAGGATACCGATTTGCCCGATCTGGGCGGCATCCAGTCGACCCTGGGCAAGCGTCACCGGCATCGTCGGGCGCTGATGCGGATGCTGTTCGACTATTACGAAACCGACCGGCTGATCGTCTGCATGGACCCCGCGAACCTCGACCTGCTCGAGGATTTCTGCGGCGACCGGTCGGTGACGCGGCTGCTCGAGGTGGAATGCCAGTTCAGCGATGAATACCTCATCGGCCATGCGATGCGCGTGGGGCTGGCGGGCGACCGCACGCCGCGGGAAACGCTGGCGCGGCTCTTGCCGACGATCCGCCACGACATGACCCACGAATCGGACCGCATCCGCGACGCGGGCTTTGCCAACCATGCCCGGATGCGCGAGATCGACCCGACCGAGGTCAATGCCCGGCTGATTTCCGGCTTTCTGACGATCCCGCCCGACAAGGCGATGGAAATCGCCCAGACCGAATACCTTTTTGCTGACTAAGGATGCCCGCCCGATGGCCTATGACTACGACGACCAGAACATTTTCGCCAAGATCCTGCGCGGCGAGATCCCCAACGACACGGTGCTGGAGACCGATTACAGCCTCGCGTTCCGCGACATCCATCCGCAGGCGCCGCTGCACGTGCTGGTGATCCCCAAGGGGCCTTACGTCTGTTACGACCACTTCGCGCAGGAGGCGTCGGACGCGGAAATCCTCGACTACACCCGCGCCATCGGCAAGGTCTGCGCGCTCGAAGGGGTGGAGGAGGGCGGCTTTCGCCTGATCTCGAACGCCGGGGAGGCCGGCGTGCAGGAGGTGCCGCATCTGCATGTGCATATCCTGGCCGGACGCCCGCTGGGACGGATGCTGGCCAAGGCCTGATCCGGCGGTCTGCGCGCGGGGCGCGCGCAGGCAGTTGACCCCGCCCCCGGTGGGGCGGGCAAGGGGTGTCTGGTGTGACGCGCAAGGCGCGGTGTCACGCGGCGCCGGACCGGGTCAGCGACAGGAACACATCCTCGAGATCCGCCTGTTCGGTGCGCACGTCGCGGATGCGGATATTGGCGGCGCGCACCGCCTCGAGCACCGCATCGGCGGAAAGCTGGCTGGCGCTGTAGGTCAGCGCCAACGTGCCGTCGCTGCGGGATTCGGCAGTCAGATTTTCGACCTCGGGCAGGGTGCTGACCGCCTCGGCGGGTTCGATCACCATCGTCTTGCTGTCCAGCTGGCCCAGCAGGTTGCGGGTGCTGTCGCGCGCCACCACTGCGCCCTGGTGCATGATCGCGATCTCGTCGCACATCTCTTCCGCCTCTTCGAGGTAATGCGTCGTGAGGATGATCGTCATGCCGCGTTCCTGGTTGAGCTTGCGGACGTTTTCCCAAAGCATCTTGCGCAGTTCGATGTCGACGCCCGCGGTGGGTTCATCAAGCACCAGCACCGACGGGCTGTGCACCAGCGCCTTGCCCAGCAGAAGCCGCCGCCGCATTCCGCCCGACAGGGTGCGGGCATAGGCCTCGGCCTTGTCGGAAAGCCCGACCATCTCGAGGATGGCGTCGCTGCGGCGTTCGGATTTCGGCACGCCGTACAGCCCCGCCTGCACCTCGAGCGCGCCGCGCGGGGTGAAGAACGGATCGAGGTTCAGCTCTTGCGGCATCACCCCGATGGCGGCGCGCGACTGGCGCGGGTTCACGTCCTGGTCCCAGCCGCAGATTTCGACCCGCCCCGCGGATTTCACCACCAGACCGGCCAGGATGTTGATCAGCGTCGACTTGCCCGCGCCGTTGGCCCCCAGCAGCCCGAAGACCGATCCGCGCGGCACCGTGAGGTCGATGCCCTTGAGCGCCTCTTGCGCAGGCTCGTTCTTGGCGCCGCGATAGGTCTTGCGCAGCCCTTCGATGCGGATCGCGTCATGGCTCATCGCTCTCTTGCTCCTTTGGTGGCCTTCGCTCATAACGCAGGTAGTTCAACCGCAGCCAAAAGGGAATGTGCCCGATGACAGATGCCCCCGAAACCAAGATCGTGGACAGCTACCGGATCGCCTGCGACGGCGGCGAAGGCGCGCTGGGCCACCCCCGGGTCTGGCTGCAAATCCCGCAGGACAAGGGTTTCGTGGAATGCGGTTATTGCGACGCGAAATTCATTCACAAGGATTTCGAAGGCAAGGTCTGAGCGCCGTCCGGGCGCGCCACGCCGCCGAACGTCCTCGAACGCAATTCTCCGCCACGCGGCCCCGCAGGAAACCTTGGCCTGTATACGAAACCTCGCGTCCGGTTCGGAGTCTTCAGCGGGCAGCTGGGCCCCGGGCGGGTTTCAGACCAAGCGCAATGATGGCCGCTGTCGAGCGTGCCCGCAAATGGCCTCGTCCGCGCCTTTGAACAGCCGCAGGCATCTGTCATAGCCCTGTCGGTCCGCACTGCCTCCAAAGATCCGCATGTCCTTTCGTCCCAGGCTCGGTCCCGGTTTTCAACTCGACACAAGCACTGTTTATGCCGCCCTGGCTTTGTTCTGCTTCATCGCGATCACGGGCATCGGCGCCCTGGTGCAGCTCTTGCGCGGATCGTTCCGCAGTGCATTGTTCTGGGGCGGGGCGACGACGCTGGGCCTGGCATTCCTCTTCGGGCCCGCCACCTTCGACGCCCTGCGTGACTGGCGCAAGGAGGCCAGGTTCGCGGCATGGACAGAGGCCGCCGCACCGGCGGACCTGCCCGACTATGCGATGCCGCGGGTCGTGCATTTTCCCGAAATCGCGCCGGGTGACACGCGCCTGTGCGTTAAAAGCGACATTTTCGAAACGCCGCCGGGATGTGCCTTCGCGCCGCACCTCTGGCTTGCCGCGGGCACGTTCGATGCCGTCGAGACGGGGACCGACCCCGTCATGCGCTGGACATGGCTCTGGCGGGATATTCGCTGTTTCGACCCGGTGCGCGAGGATGGCGCGCTGTCTCCGTGGCGGCACTCCGTCTACATGCACGTTCTGGCCCCGCACCAGGGTGGGTGCCTGCGCGTCGTTCCGGTCGCGGAGGCGGAGGCGACAATGCACATCCGCGCCGATCCCGTGCCCGAATCCGAGACCGGGACCGAGACTGCGATTTTTCAGGTCGATCTGGTCGAAACGGCGACCGGCAAGACCCTGGATAGGGTCTCGGTTTATAAGGATGCCGCGCCGGGCAAGGGGAGGAACCCGGATCGTCCGCTGGCCAGGCTCCTTTTTGATCGCCCATCGACGACCGGCGATCTGTATGACCGGGACCGGTTCGACAATACCGTTTTCCGTGCCGCGCTCGACAGCGCGCTGTCGACCCGCGCGACGGAAGAGGTCTGCTATGCGCACCCGCCCTACCCGCTGGATGCGGCCACGCTCGACTTGATGCGCCAGAAGACGCCCGAGATCGCCGTACTGAAGTTTTGCTCGCTGCTTGCCGATCCGTGAGGGCTGGCCTCCGCCCGCCGGGCGTGGCACATCTGGGCCGCACACCCATAGGAGCGCGCCCATGGCCTTTGGCAAAGGATGTCACCTGTATCTGATCGACGGATCGGCCTTTATCTTTCGCGCCTTTTTTCAGGCTTCCAACCGAAATGAGAAGTATAACTTTCGCTCGGACGGAACACCCACAGGTGCAGTTGGTCTATTCTGCAACATGTTGTGGAGTCAGCTTAACAAGGATCATGGACGAGACGAAGCCACCCATATCGCGGTGATCTTCGACAAGGGCAGCCACACCTTTCGAAACGACATGTACAACCAGTACAAGGCCAACCGGGACGAGATGCCTGAGGACCTGCGCCCGCAGATTCCGCTGACCCGCGAGGCAACCCGCGCCTTTAATGTAGCCTGCGAAGAAAGAGACGGCTACGAGGCCGACGACATCATTGCCACGCTTGCGCGCAAGGCCCGAGAGGCCGGCGGGCGATGTACCATCATATCATCGGACAAGGACCTTATGCAGCTTGTTGGCGATAATGTGGACATGATCCGCCCCGGAATGCAGGGCAAGGCCGACGAACGAATTGATGCCGAAGGAGTAGTCGCTTATTTCGGCGTGCCGCCGGATCGCGTGATCGACGTGCAGGCGCTTCTGGGCGATCCGATCGACAACGTGCCCGGTGCCAAGGGCATCGGCGAGAAAACCGCGCCCGGTATCATCCAGGCCTTCGACCGGGTCGAGAACATCTTTGACGGAGAGGTCCGCGCCGCCGCCACCGCGAAACTGCAGGAGCGGCTGGATGCGCTAAACGCGAATTTCGAGGAACGACTAGGCCGCAAGGTCAACGCCAACTCCAAGAACGACGCGCAGGCGCTTCTGACCGACCACTATCCCGAACTCAATGATCCCAACGTCACCGTCTCGGGTCTCGAAGCGCTCGTCAAGCGAGGCTACGAGGTGGCCTCGGACATCCTTGCGGCCCGCGAAATCGCCAAGTTGATCTCCAGCCTGCTTCCGAAGGTGCTGGAGCAGGAAGACATGGTGCGATTGTCGAAAAAGCTGGTGATGCTTGATAGCGAAACGCCGCTCGATTTCTCGCTCGACGATCTTAAGGTGAAGAAACCCGAACCCGAGAAACTCCTGTCGTTTCTGAAAGAGATGGAATTCCGCACCCTGACCAAGCGCATTTCCGACGCGCTTGGGGTCGAGGCGCCGGTGATCGCCGACACCACGCCCGAAGGCGCGAACCCGGCAGGCGAGGATGCACCCGAGGCACCCGCCATCGACCCCGAGAAATACGAATGCGTGTCCGACATGGCCGCGCTCGACCGCTGGATCGCCAAGGCCCGCGACCGCGGCTGGGTGGCGGTGGACACCGAAACCACGGCGCTGAATGAAATGACCGCAGAGCTGGTCGGCATCTCGCTTTGCGTCGAGGCCGGAGAGGCCTGTTACATCCCCCTGACCCACAAGGCGGGCAAGGGCGGGGACGAGGACCTCTTTGCCGACAAGGATCAGAACGCCCTGGCCGAAGGGCAGATACCGGTTCAAGACGCGCTGGCCGCGCTCAAGCCGCTGCTGGAAGACCCGAGCGTCATGAAGATCGGGCAGAACATGAAATACGATGCCAAGATCTTTGCCCGCAACGGCATCCGGATCGATCCCATCGACGACACGATGTTGATGTCCTACGCGATGAACGCGGGCCTGCATGGCCACGGCATGGACACGCTGGCCGAACGCTACCTGAGCCACACACCGATCCCGATCAAGGACCTGCTGGGAACGGGCAAGAGCATGATCACCTTTGACCGCGTGCCGATCGAGGATGCGGTGAAATACGCCTCTGAAGATGCCGACATCACCCTGCGGCTTTGGCAGCTTTTCAAGCCGCAACTCCACCGCGCGCGCGTCACCCGCGTCTACGAGCGGATGGAGCGTCCGCTGGTGCCGGTGCTGGCACAGATGGAGATGGCGGGCATCAAGGTCGACCGCAACACGCTGAGCCGGATGTCGAGCGCCTTTGCGCAGAAGATGGCCGGGCTGGAGGCGGAAATTCACGAACTGGCGGGCGAGACGTTCAACGTCGGATCGCCCAAGCAGCTGGGCGAGATCCTCTTTGACAAGATGAGCCTCGAAGGCGGCAAAAAGGGCAAGACCGGGGCCTACGCCACCGGGGCCGACGTGCTCGAGGATCTGGCCACAGAACACGAATTGCCGCGCCGGGTGCTGGACTGGCGGCAGCTGTCGAAGCTGAAGTCGACCTATACCGACGCACTTCAGGAGCATATCAACGCCGAAACCGGCCGGGTCCACACCTCTTACGTGATCTCGGGTGCGGCCACCGGGCGGCTCGCCTCGACCGATCCAAACTTGCAGAACATTCCCGTCCGCTCAGAGGAAGGCCGCCGCATCCGCGAGGCTTTCGTGGCCGAAGAGGGCAAGGTGCTGGTGTCGCTGGACTACAGCCAGATCGAACTGCGCATCCTGGGGCATGTGGCGGGCATCGATGCGCTGAAACAGGCCTTCCGCGACGGGCAGGACATCCATGCCATGACCGCGTCCGAGATGTTCAACGTGCCGATGGAGGAGATGACCCCGGACGTGCGGCGGCAGGCCAAGGCGATCAACTTTGGCGTGATCTACGGCATCAGCGGCTTTGGTCTGGCGCGCAACCTGCGCATTCCACGGTCCGAGGCGCAGGGCTTCATCGACCGCTATTTCGAACGCTTCCCCGGCATCAAGGATTACATGGATGCCACGGTGGAGTTCGCCAAGAAGCACAACCGGGTCGAGACGCTGTTCGGGCGGGTGATCCACACGCCCGAGATCGGGGCCAAGGGGCCGCGCGCCGGATTTGCCAAGCGCGCCGCGATCAACGCGCCGATCCAGGGCACCGCCGCCGACATCATCCGCCGCGCGATGATCAGGATGCCGGATGCCATTGGGGGGATGCCTGCGAAGATGCTGTTGCAGGTGCATGACGAACTGCTGTTCGAGGTCGAGGAGGGCGGCGTTGACGACCTGATCTCCGCCGCGCGCGCCGTCATGGAAGGTGCCGCCGATCCGGTGGTCAAGCTGGACGTGCCGCTGGTCGTGGATGCGGGTCAGGGTGCCAACTGGGCCAAGGCGCACTGACCTGCACGGGCTAGCCGGGCGCGCGCACGAGGCCCTGGCCGATGTCCAGCGGCGAAAGCGCCGCCAGCGGCCCGTCGCGCCGCGCGTCGGCCAGCATCCGGCGCGTCACCTCGGCTGCGGTCGCGGGTTCGCTGCGATCCAGATGCGCCCACCACAAGGCCGCCACCCCGGCGGCATGGGCGCAGGCCATGGATGTACCGTTGAGCGCCCGCAACCCGCCCCCCAGGGCTGCCGACATCACCGCACCGCCCGGTGCAGCGACGCCGGGCCGGGTGTTGGAAAAGGGCGCGGGGGCCAGCCCCTCGTCGCCGTTGCTGAGCGCGCCGACGGGCATCACGCCGCAAGCCGTGGCGGGGGCGGGCGTGCCGACCTCGAAATCCGGCGACACGGTGCGGCGGCTGTCGTTGCCCGCCGCGGCCAGGATCACGGTTCCGGCCCCGGCCTGCGGCTGCGCGATCAGCGCCTCGACCAGGGCCAGGTTGTCGCGGTAGCTTTCCAGCGCCACGGCGCTGGCCAGCAGCTGCGGCAGGTCCTCTTCGCCGATCAGCGCCTGCACCAGTGATGTGAGGTCAAAGGCCAGCGACAGGGCGATCACTTGCGCGCGGGCGCGGAGCGCCCAGGCAAGGCCGCGGATCAGCATCGCGGTCGTGCCATGGCCATCATCGGTCAGCACCTTGCCGATCAGCGCCTCGGTCACGCCGGGAGCGACCCCGATGCGCGTGCCCTCGACCGCGCGGCCTAGCACCGTGCCGGTGAAATGCGTGCCGTGGCCATGCGCATCGTCATCGCCCGATCCGGCGAAATCGCACCGCTCAAGCGTGACTCCGGCAAAGGCCGGGTGATCCGCATCCACCCCGGTATCGAGCACCGCAACCCTTACGCCCGACCCGGTGACCGGGCAGGTTTCGGCCCCCACGGCGGTCAAACCCCAGCCCGGCACGGCCTCGTCGGGGCGGATATCGTCAAGCGGTTCGGGTTCGATCAGCTGCGTGGGCATTGAGCGCGCCACGGCGATCACCGCGGGGTCACGATCCGTTTCGCGCAGGTCGCTGGCCGACAGATCGGCGATGTCGATCAGGGGGGCGGTCGGGGCGGATCCGCTGCGGTGTCCTTCGGGCTGGCCGGTGCGCAGAACAATGAATTTCGCCATCGCAGGCCCCCGAATACAGCCGATGTGCGAATGGATAGCCGGTGATCAATAAACCCGCACCGCACGCCAAAAGGCTACAGCCGCGGGTTGAGCACGGGAAGGCCGTTCCCGTGAATCTGTCGTTAATAATAGCGGTTTGCGCCGCCCCGGGGCATCGCCCCGAGGCGTCCAGGCCGGTCAGACCAGCCCGTTTTCGCGGAAAAGCCGCTGCACGTCGGTTTCCGGGCGCGGGCCCATGTGGCTGATCACCTCGCCCGCGGCGACGCAGCCCATGCGCGCAGCGGTCTGCATGTCCTGACCGGTGGCCAGCCCGTAAAGAAAGCCCGCGGCGAACTGGTCGCCCGCCCCGGTGGCGTCGACCGGCGTGACCTTGGACACCGCGACATCGGTGCGCTCTCCGTCGCGGATGACGCTGACACCGTCGCCCGAGCGGGTGCAGACCACCAGCGGGCAGATTGCCGCCACCGCAGCCAGATCGGCATCCAGATCGCCGTTGCCGTAAAGCGCACGGATCTCGGCCTCGTTGCCGATGACGTAATCCAGTTCGTTCTCGATCAGGGTCAGGAAATCGTCGCGATGGCGTTCGACGCAGAAAGGATCGGAAATCGCGATCCCGGCCTTGCCGCCTGCCGCGCGGCAGGCGCGGGCGGTGCGGATGAACGCCTCCTTGCCCTTGTCCTTGTCGAAGAGATACCCCTCGAGGAACACGATCTCGGCCTCTGACGCGACATCGTCGGACACGTCCTCGGGCCCCAGCTCGGCAGAGATGCCGAGGTAGGTGTTCATCGACCGTTCGCCATCGGGCGACACGAAGATCATCGACCGCGATGTCGGCAGTTCGCCGCCCGACACCGGCGGGTTGACGAAATCGATGCCGTCGTTGGTCATCGCATCGGCGTAGAAATGGCCAAGTTCATCATCGCTGACCCGCCCGATAAAGGCCGCCCGCAGGCCCAGGTGACCGGCCCCGGCGATGGTGTTGGCGACCGAACCGCCCGGCGTCTGCACGCGGTTGCCCATAGCGGCATACAGTGCCTCGCCCCGGTCCTGTTCGATCAGCTGCATGATGCCCTTTTCGATGCCCATCTCCTCGAGAAATGCGTCTTCGGTCCGTGAAATCACATCGACGACGGCGTTCCCGATGCCAACAATCTGGTACTTCTTCATATGGTCTTTTCCTCAAATGGACAGAGATCGCGGATCAGGCAGGCTCCGCATTTCGGTTTGCGCGCGACGCAGATATACCGGCCATGTAGGATAAGCCAGTGATGCGCGTGCTGCTGATAATCGACCGGCACGTGATCCTCGATCGCGCGTTCGGTGGCGACGACATCCTTGCCCGGGCAGATGCCGGTACGATTGCCGACGCGGAAGATATGCGTATCGACCGCCTGCGCCGGATAATGCCACCACATGTTCAGCACCACATTCGCGGTCTTGCGCCCGACCCCCGGCAGAGATTGCAGCGCGGCGCGGGAATTGGGCACCTCGCCGCCGTATTCATCCACCAGGATCTGGCTCAGCTTGATGACGTTCTTGGCCTTCTGCCGAAACAGGCCGATGGTCTTGATATGCTCGGTCACGCCGTCGATGCCGAGCGCCAGCATCTTTTCCGGCGTATCGGCGATCTGGAAGAGCGGCCCCGTCGCCTTGTTCACGCCCGCATCGGTGGCCTGCGCCGACAGCGCCACCGCCACCACAAGCGTGTAGGCGTTGACGTGATGCAGTTCGCCCCTGGGTTCGGGCTCGGCGGCCTGAAACCGGTCAAAGATCGCGCGGATCGTGTGATAATCAAGTTGGCGTGCCATCCGCGCCTTGATGCATGACTGGGGCGGGATGCGCAATATTCGGGTCGCGGCGGGTGGGTCGCGGCGGCTAGATTGCGGATGGGCGATGATGAAAGACCGTGCAATCAAGGAGGTCGCCATGACCGAGATGCAGAACCAGGGATACCATTTCCACGTCATGCGGCGGGCCATCGACCTGATCGACGCGGGTGGCCCCGACCCGTCGCTCGAGGTGCTGGCGCGCGAAATGGACATGAGCCCGGCGCATTTCCAGCGGCTGTTTTCGCGCTGGGTCGGGGTCAGCCCGAAGCGCTACCAGCAATACCTGACGCTGGGCCATGCCAAGGCGCTGCTGGCCGAACGCTTTACCACGCTGGAAACTGCTCATGCGACGGGCCTGTCGGGCGGTGGGCGACTGCACGACCTCTTTCTCCGGTGGGAGGCGATGCGCCCCGGCGATTATGCCAAGGGCGGTGCGGGGCTGACGATCTACTGGGGCAGGTTCGAAAGCCCCTTTGGCCCGGCCTTGGTCATGGGCACCGATCGGGGCATCTGCGGCATTGGCCTTTTCGCCGAAACCGGCGAGGCGCACGCGATGGAGGATCTTGTCGGGCGCTGGCCCAAGGCCAACTTCGTGGAGGATCCGATGCGGCTGAAACCCTGGGTCGATGCGGCGTTCGGGGTCGCCAAAGCCAATGATGCCGTGCCGATCTTCATGATCGGCGCGCCCTTTCAGATCAAGGTATGGGAGGCGCTGATGCAGGTGCCGTCGGGGCATGTCACCACCTATTCCGAGATCGCGCAATCGGTCGGACACCCGCGCGCGGTGCGCGCCGTGGGCACGGCGGTGGGGCGCAACCCGGTGAGCTATCTGATCCCGTGCCACCGTGCTCTGCGCAAATCCGGGGGTCTGGGCGGCTATCACTGGGGATTGCCTGTCAAGCGCGCGATCCTGGCGTGGGAGGCTGCCCGCGCCGAGGCCTGACCGGGCGGTGCCGGGCGCCGGCAAACGGGCGTTTCACTGCGCGATCACGATGCGCGGATTGATGCCGATTTCCCCGTGACGCCCCTTTGGTTGTGCGGCATGTTGCCTGTATAGCAACACCAAGGCCCAACCGGCCCAGAGACACAAAGAGGCATGATATGACCCGAGCCAAGACTTCCCTTCTGACCGCATCCGTCGCCCTTCTGGGCCTGACCGCCTGCACATCCGGTCCGCTGATGGACCCCAATGACCCCAACCGCCAGGCCAAGCAGGGCGCGCTGATCGGCGCGGGCGTCGGTGCCGTCGCAGGCGCACTGGCCGGCAACGACCCCGAAGAGCGTCGAGCCAACGCCCTGGGCGGTGCCATCGTCGGCGCCGCGGGCGGTGCCATCATCGGCAACCAGCTCGACAAGCAAGAAGCCGCGCTGCGCGCCCAGATGGGCAACGACAACGTCACCATCCAGAACACCGGTGACCGCCTGATCGTGACCCTGCCGCAGGACATCCTGTTCGCCACCGACAGCGCGACGGTTCGGTCCGACCTGCAGGCCGACCTACGCACCGTGGCGCAGAACCTGAACCAGTACCCCAACACCACCGTTCAGGTGATCGGCCACACCGACAATACCGGCGACGCGGGCTACAACCAGTCGCTCAGCCAGCGCCGCGCGCAGTCGGTCGCGGGCATCCTGATCGCCAACGGCGTGTCGTCGGGCCGGATCCAGAGCATCGGCCGCGGCGAGGACGCCCCGATCGCGTCGAACCTGACCCCCGAGGGCCGTCAGCAGAACCGCCGGGTCGAAATCGTGATTCTGCCAAACGCCTGATTGGGCGGGCGCACAGCCTGTCTGACCTCATGCACAGCGCCGCGGCTTGCCGCGGCGCTTTTGCGTTGTAAGTGATGGGGCAACGCAATCACTGGAGACGACACAATGGCTGAATTCAAACTTGTGGGCCTGTGCGGTTCGCTCCGCAAGGCTTCGACCAACCTGATGCTGCTGCACGAGGTGGCGCGCATTTTCGATCCCGAAAGCTTTGTCGTCGGGGACATCGATTTTCCGCTTTACAACGAAGACATCGAAAACGGCCCCGGCATCCCGGACAAGGTGCAGAGACTGGCGGATCAGATCGCCGACGCCGATGCGGTGATCCTGTCGACACCGGAATACAACAAGGGCACGTCGGGCGTGATGAAGAACGCGCTGGACTGGATCAGCCGGACCGAAGGCAATTGCTGGAAGGACAAGCCGGTCGCGGTTGTGTCCGCCTCTCCCGGCGCGCAGGGGGCCGCGCGGGCGCATTCGATGCTGCGCACGCTGCTGCTGCCATTCCGCCCGCGTCTGGTGGCCGCGCCAGAGGTCATGGCCGGGCAGATCAAGAGCCAATTGGATGAAAACGGCACCCTGACCAACGACATGGCGATCAAGCTGGTGACCGAGCTGACCGACGAGCTGCGCCGCGAAGTGCGCCGGATGGCCGCCTAGCGGGCGTCTGAATTCAAGAGGCTGCCCAAGTTCCAGGCGTCTAGGCGCTGGCATATCGCGCGAGGCGATTGGCCTGAAACGGCCTTGGGCGGACGTAAGAGCCAATCACCCGGCGCGGAATAAAGGCCGAAGGCCGCCGCGCCATCCATTGCCCGGCAGGCGACTCGGCTTTGCCAAGTCTGCCGAGAGGGGCAGTCGCGCGCACACGCGGCTGCGATTGGGTTGAGCTTGGTGCAAAGCGGCGGTGGCGTGCGGTTTGGCTGGCATAAAGCGCTGAGCGGAAAGACCGGATGGCATCCGCGCGCGACTGCAATGACGCGGCTCACCACCCCGTTTGCGCAAGGTCCGCTTCAGGCTGCTCGCGCGCGTTTCAATCTGTCTGCTTCTTGCTCTGGCCGCCTAAGCGCAGGCGGCCACTAAAATGGCGCGCAGGTGGCATGGCCCGCCCCGCGCCTCGTATGGGGTGGCGGGGCGGATCTGTCGGCGGTGATCTGCACCGGCGGTTTGCGGGCATAGATACCGACGGCGGGGCCGTAGATGCGCCGCGCGTCGGCGATGGTGGCGATCCGGTCAAGCCCCGGGAAGGCGGCAAAAACTGCGGCGCGGTCGACCGGGCCAAGGCCCTTGAGCGCCACGGGGCCGGGATACATGGTTTCGGCGGCCACCCCTTCGGCATAGATGATTTCGTGCCGGTCCAGCATCATGTGATGGTACTGAATCTCGCGCTTGCCGCGGGCAATCCGCGCGCCGCGATACGCGTGCTTGACCAGATGGGTGGCGCGCAACAGCCGCGCCGGTGCATCTGGCAGAATGATGGCGTGCTGAGCCGATACGATCAGGTCGCGCTGGCCCCCGAACAGCCCCTGACGCAGCCGGATGGGTTTGAGCGCGGCGCTGCCCTTCATGAGTTCTGGCGTGATGTCGCGCCGCCCCAGCCAGCGGATGGGCTGCGGCCCGTGATCGCGGGTGATGACCAGCGCGCCGACCTCCAGTTCTTCAATCGGGACCTCGCCCTGCGGCGTCAGAATCAGCGTGCCCCGCGCGAAACAGGCAACCCCGGTGTTATCGGTGCTGAAGCTCGACGCATTGGCCCCCTGAAAGGTCAGGCTGTCCGCGCCGAACTGGCTGTTGTCGCTGTAATCGCCGCCGGTGGACTGGTTCAGGATGCCGTCGTCGGCGAAATCCTTGCGGATTTCGAAGACCGAATCGTAAAAGGCGCTAAGGTCGATGAAGTCGTTGTTCGTGGTGTCGCCGTCGCTGAGCGCGCCGGAATTGCCGGTGTTGAAATCGGTGATCGTGTCGGCGCCGTCGCCGGGCGTGTAGACAAAGACGTCATCGCCGCTTCCGCCGGTCAGGCTGTCGCTGCCCGCCCCGCCGGTGATTGTGTCGTTGCCGCTGCCACCGGTGATCGTGTCGTCGCCCGCCCCCGCCGTGATCGCTACGGCAGAGGTCATCGCGCTCATGTTGGCGGTGTCGGCGAGGCTGCTGAGGTTGAACTGCTCAATCTCGATAAAGTTCAGCGTGCTCGCGCCGTCCGTCGCGGTGCCTGAGTCGGCACCGGTAGCGGTCAAGTTGACGCCGGTGCCCATGCCGGCGAAATCAAGCAGGTCACCCTGCGTTTCGCCGGTCTCGCCGCCGATGATCGTGTCGCTGCCGTAGGGGCCGAAGGTGGTGTTGACTGCGAAGGTGTCGTCGCCCGACCCGCCATCGAGCAGGTCTGACCCCTGGTCCGCGTAGATAAGGTCGTCGCCGTCGCCGCCATAGGCACTGTCGTCGCCCGCGCCGTTCCAGATCGTATCGTTGCCCGCATCGCCGAAGGACACGTTGCCCGATCCGGCCGATCCCATGATCGAGTCGTTGCCGTCGCCGCCGCGAATGGTGTCGGCACCCTGGCCGCCCGAGATCGTATCGTTGCCGCCGTATCCATAGATCGCGTCGTTGCCGGCGGTGATCGCATCGCCCTGGGCATCGACATAGCCCGGCGCCATGCTATCGCTGCCCGCGGTGCCGTCGACCACGCCCTTGAAATCCCCGGCGATGCGGTCGCCGTCCATGTCGCCGGCGTTGTCGCCGGTGTTGCTGCTGACCGAGGTCAGTTGCAGCGACTCGATCGGTTTGGAGGTCAGGGCGGCCTGATCGGCGTTGTTGCTGATTTCCGGAGCCAGGTAGGTGTTGCCGCTGACATCCTGGAAAACAACGGCGGTGACCGTGGCGGTGGTGCCGTCGATATAGGTGATGGTGGCGTTGTAGATCGCGACGGCGTCAAAGTTCTGAGCGCCCCCGCCATTGATGCTGAAGGAGTCGTAGCCGCCGCCATTGTCGACGTCGTAAGTGTCGTTTGCATCCTCTGACAGGTCGACCGCCGTCAGGTTCTGGATATGGCTGGCAAGCGGGTCGGCGCCGGACCCGTAGGTGCCCAGGATACCGGCCGCGTTTTCGGCGATTTCATCATCCGTGTCGGTGTCGATCAGCGGCAGCGTGCCGAGAAAGATCACCTCGTAGTTCTGTGCCATGCAGGCTCCCGCAGCGCATGGACAAGCGCCCGGACCATGCCGGCACGGCCTTGCCTCAACAGATAAGGTTTAGGCAGGATGGCTTTACAAAGCGTGGAAACTGCGGCGCGTGGATGGAAAAACCGTGGCAGCGGCGCGGGTGCGCACGGGCGGCTCGTGGGCCTGGGGGCTAAAGCGGATTGGAGATTTCAACGAGGTTTCCATCGGGGTCGCGCAGGTAGATCGACAAGAGCGGCCCCTGCGCGCCGGTGCGCTGCACCGGACCCGCCTCGATGGCGATATCATGGCAGGCGAGATGCGCCTGCCAGGCGGGCAGGGGCGTCCCGCTCAGAAAGCAGAGGTCGGCTGTGCCGGGGCCGGGCGCCTGTGCGTGCGGGGTGAATTCGGAGCCGGCGAGGTGCAGGTTGATCTTTTGCGTGCCGAAGCTGAGCGCCTGCCGCGGCGGGCCGTCGGCGGGGAAAAAGGTCTCGGCTGTCATGCCGAGGATGGTGGTGTAGAACCCGATGGTCGCATCCAGATCGCGCACCGTGAGCACGAGATGGTCGAGCGAGTGGACGAACGGCGTCATGTCGGGAATAGTCCTGTGCAGTGAGTTCTGAGGAGGCACATATGCAGTCTGATCCCCCGCGCGAAGCGAGTCAAAGCGATCTCATCGACCCCGCACGCGCCCGCGCGCTGCAGGCGACGCTGGGCATCGTGCCGGATATCGAGACGGGGATGCCGCTGCCGCCGTTCTTTCACTACATCTATTTCTGGGAAATCGAGATTCCGGCCAAACTGGGCCGGGACGGCCATCCGCGCGTCGGCGAGGGGCTGATCCCCGACATGGGGCTGCCCCGGCGGATGTGGGCGGGCGGCACGCTCAATTTCCACAGCCCGCTGATCGCAGGGGTGCCAGCGGTGCAGACGGTGCGCGTGCTCAAGGCCGAACGCAAGGACGGGCGCAGCGGGCCGCTGGCCTTTGTCACAGTGGAATACGCGGTCGAACAGGACGGGGCGGCGATCTGTACCGAGGTGCGCGACATCGTCTACCGCGAAGACGCCGACCCCGACGCGCCGAAACCCACCCCGCCCGAGGCCCGCACCGACGAGGAGGAGGCGCGCGAGGTGGCGTTCGATTCCACCATGCTCTTTCGCTATTCCGCGCTGACCTTCAACGGCCACCGCATCCACTACGACGGCGAATATGCCAAAAGGGTCGAAGGCTATGACGGGCTGGTGGTGCACGGACCGCTGCAGGCACAACTGCTGATGCTGATGCTGGACCGGCCCGAAGACCCACTGCGCTCGTTTAAATTCCGCATGACCGCGCCGCTGATGCACTGGGAAACTGCCACGCTCTGCCGCAAGGGCACCGACGCCTGGGTGCGCGGCCCCGGGGGGCGGCAATGCCTGACGGCGGTGGTCAACGGCTGAGCGAGCAATCGCCCCCGGGGGCGATACGAGAGACGCTGTCTCTCGTGCTCTCTGGAGTTTCGGCCAAGAAGAAGGGGCAGGGCGACGGACAAGAAAAAGGCCCCGGTGAGAGCGGGGCCTTTGCTGTCTACGGAGAGAGACAGGCTTGGTCAGCAGCCGGTGCCGTTCACCACCACCTTGACCGTGCGCAACAGCACCGCGACGTCGGTGCCGAAGGACAGCTTGCGCAAATAGTCGGTGTCGAAGCCCGCGCGTTCGGCAAAGCTCGATTCATTGCGCAGCGAGGTCTGCCAGAAGCCGGTGATGCCGGGACGCAGCGCGTAATAGGCTGTGCCGGGATAGAGCGCCTGCTGTTCGACCATCATCGGGCGGGGGCCGACCAGCGACATGTCGCCCCGCAGCACGTTCCAGAGCTGCGGCAGTTCGTCGAGCGAGGTCTTGCGGATGATCTTGCCGATGCGGGTGATGCGCGGGTCGTGACGCAGTTTCTGGGTGCGGTCCCATTCGCGGCGCAGCGCCGGATCGCTGGCCAGATGCGTTTCCAGCATGTGGTCGGCATCGGCGACCATGCTGCGCAGCTTCCACATGTAGAAGACGCGGCCCGACCGGCCCAGGCGTTTCTGCAGATAGATCGGGGATTTGCCGTCGAGCGCGATCAGGGCGCAGAGCACGACAAGCACCATCAAGACCGGGATCGCCGCCACCAGCACCAGCGTCACATCCAGGCCGCGCTTGAAGAGGTCGCGGTAAAGGTGACGGCGGGGCGCTGTTCCCAGCGCATCGTCAATGAGGGTTTCCAGTTCCACTGAGGACAGCGGATGGCGCAATTGCATCGTCATTTTGGCCTCCTTGAGGCAGATGACGGGAGATGTGTGATAAGGCCTTGATCAGGACCTTTGGACACAGCAGAGCAATGCACGGAAAACCGTGTTTTTACCTTTTGACCCGGGGGCAGGCCCGGGTCGCGCCATGTTCAGATTAGGTCGTTACTGTTCGTCGCAGACTTACCATTTACTCCCAAGGTGGACGCACCAACCCCCCAGTGCCTTTCACAAATTGCGACCGAAATGTGTTCACTCGCATTCAACACGAATTCTTATGATCTGCGGTTTGAGCTCCGTCAACAGAGAGGAAGGGTCACACTTTTTGGTTGAATGGAGGTGTTTTTCTCCTCCTGTAAGCGACACACGCCGCACGGTTTTTTTGACGCAACGTCACCACGAAAAGCTGCGTCCAAGATATTCTTTTCCTTGAAAGAAGCGCCGAATCCCGAGGCGCGTTCCGCGCTGAAAGCCAGGAAACAAAGCGCGGTTTTCGGGCGGATCACTGTTCGCAAATCCGCAGTAATCCCAGTGTGACGTCCGATTGTATTTCGGCGCTGCCCGGGTCGGAGCGCCGACGTCGGATTTCCAAGGAAAATTTCAGCTCATCGGGAAACAGTGCGGAAATCTCCCCTTGCGGCGGGAGTGATCGCGCGGATGGCCGAACGCGTCCATCGAGCGACGCAACGTCACTTGCGCGACCTGCGGATCGCCGCCGTTCGGGCGGCGGAAAACCGACACGCTAAGGTCGAGTATTAACGCTCACGAAATGTTACAGGCGTTGAGGGGGCGCGATTTTCGACCCGAATCGCCCGCCCCGATCGGCCCCGATTTTGCCATATTCGGTCCGAATCGTGCCTCATTTCGACGTCCGTTGCGCCGGAATGTGGCAGCGCCGACAGTTGCGGAGGGGGGGGCGAATGGCTATGTCCGCGGGATCACACGTAGGGCGCACGGACAAGGACACACGCATGGCCAACCACCTTTATCAGGGCGATCTGCCCGACGGTCTGGATCTGGGTCCGGTCGTCGCCATCGATTGCGAGGCCATGGGGCTGCATGCCCATCGCGACCGGCTGTGCCTGGTGCAGATGTCGGGCGGCGACGGCGACGCCCATCTGGTGCAGGTCGCCAAGGGCCAGAGCGCGGCGCCGAACTTGTGCCGGATGCTCGAGGACCCGCAGGTCCTCAAGCTCTTTCATTTCGGGCGCTTCGACATCGCATTGATGTATCACACCTTCGGGGCGCTGACCGCACCGGTTTATTGCACCAAGATCGCCAGCAGGCTGGTGCGCACCTATACGGATCGGCACGGTCTCAAATACCTTCTGCAGGAGCTGCTGGGCGTCGATATCTCGAAACACCAGCAATCGAGCGACTGGGGCGCGGAAAAGCTCAGCGCCGCGCAGCTGGATTATGCCGCGTCGGACGTGCTGTATCTTCATCGCCTGCGTGAGGCGCTGGACGGGATGCTGGCGCGCGAAGGCCGGGATGGGCTGGCGCAGGCCTGTTTCGACTTTCTGCCGGTCCGCGCCAAGCTGGATATCGCGGGCTGGCCCGACACCGATATCTTTGCGCATTCCTGAAGGACGCATCCGGGATGGCGCGCACCTACAGCAGATATTCCCGGATGGTCGCCTGGCTGAAGATCCTGCTGCCGATGGTGGCGCTTGGCCTGCTGTCGACGATCTTTCTGCTGTCGCGTGACAGCGACCCGACCGACCGGGTGCCGTTTTCGGTGGTCGGCATCGACGGCGACATCGCGCGCGAACAGGTGAGCGAGCCGCGGTTTGCCGGGACCACCACCACCGGCGCGTCGCTGACGATGAACGCGCGGGTCGCCCGGCCATCGCCCGATGTCGAAGGGCAGGTGGACGCCGACCAGCTGGATGCGCGCATCGTGATGGATGACGGCAGCGAGATTGAGTTGACCGCCCCCACCGCAAGCATGCGCGACAGCGATGACCAGGCCGAGCTGAAAGGCGGGGTCACGATCCAGAGCTCGACCGGCTATACCCTGACCACGCAAAGCCTGCTGACCTCGCTCGCCCGGGTCGAGGCGGAAAGCCGCGGCCGGGTCGAAGGTGACGGGCCTCTGGGCACGCTCAAGGCGGGCCGGATGCAGATCACCACGCCCGAGGGCAGCGACGACCTCCATTTGCTGTTCACCGGAGGCGTAAACCTGATATACCTCCCGCAAACGGAATGAGTGCTGCCGCATGTTGAGATCCCTTATCGCTGCCTTGGCGCTTTCGGCGCTGTCTACGTCTGTGGCTGCACAGGCGCAGGTGAGCTTTGGCGGAATGCAGCAGGACACCTCTGCCCCGATCGAGGTCAGCGCCGACAGCCTGTCGGTGAACCAAAGCGACGGCACCGCCCTTTACACCGGCAATGTGGTGATCGGGCAGGGCGAAATGCGCCTGTCGGCGCCGCGGGTTCTGGTGGTCTATGCCAGCAGCGCCAATCGCATCGAACGGCTCGAGGCGACGGGCGGCGTGACGCTGGTCAATGGCGACGAGGCGGCAGAGGCCGAAAGCGCGGATTATAATGTCAACCGCGGCACCGTGGTGATGAAGGGCAATGTTCTGGTCACGCAGGGCCAGAACGCCCTGACCTCGAACCAGATGACCGTGAACCTGGAAACCGGCACCGCGCAGATGGACGGCCGCGTGCGCACGGTCCTTCAACAGCAGCAAGACTCCGGGGACCCGTAATGGCGGCGCCGCAGCTGAGTGTCACGGAAGGGTCGAGCGGTCTGCGCGTATCGCATCTGCGCAAGAGCTATCGCAAGCGGGTCGTGATCCGTGACGTCAGCATGGAGCTGAACCGGGGCGAGGTCGTGGCGCTGCTGGGGCCCAACGGGTCGGGCAAGACGACGACATTCTACGCCATCGCCGGTCTGGTTAATCCCGAGGGCGGGCAGGTGCTGATCGACGGGCGCGATGCGACGTTCCTGCCGATGTACCGCCGCGCCCGGATGGGCATCGGGTACCTGCCGCAGGAAATGTCGATCTTTCGCGGCCTCACGGTCGAAGACAACATCGCCGCGATCCTCGATATCAGCCAGCCCGACCGCTACAAGCGCCGCGAGCGGCTGGAAGAGTTGTTGGGAGAATTCTCGATCGAACACCTGCGCCGCGCCCCGGCGCTGGCGCTGTCGGGCGGTGAACGGCGGCGGGTGGAAATCGCGCGCTGCCTGGCCGCCGATCCCAAGTACCTGCTGCTGGACGAACCGTTCGCAGGGGTCGATCCGATCAGCGTCGGTGACATCCGGGCGTTGGTGGCCGACCTCAAGAAGCGCGGGATCGGGGTGCTGATCACCGACCATAACGTGCGGGAAACGCTTGAAATTGTTGACCGGGCCTACATCCTGCACGATGGCACCATGCTGATGTCGGGCACCCCGGACGAGGTCGTGCGCAACGAAAACGTGCGCCGGGTCTATCTCGGTGACAATTTCCGCATCGGCTGACGCTGGCGGGCGTCAGGCTGACGGCTCTTTTCCGCGTGGACCGCGCGGATTCAATTGACAAGGCGCCGTTTTGAACGCTCAAATAGGGGTATGACGCCCTTGATGGTTCGTATCTTTGACTGGCCCGACCCCTTTGCAAAGGGCGGGCCTTTTCTAGTTCGGCCCGGGGCGTCCAGTCAGGGTTTGCCGACCGTGAAGACCCAGGGCCCCGCGCCACTGGGTGGGCCGACCCGCCAATAAAAAGGAAACATCATGCGCTATCAAATCTCGGGAAAACAAATCGACATCGGTGCGGCGCTGCAGACCCATGTTCAGACCGAACTGGGGGCCGTGATCGAAAAGTATTCCGGTCGTCCGACCGATGCGACCGTCATTTTTTCCAAGAGCGCGCATGAATTCGTGGCCGAGGCGACGATCCATCTGTCGACCGGTCTGACCGCAACGGCCAAGGCCCATGCGAACGAGATCTACGCCGCATTCGACGCCTGTACCGAAAAGCTGGACAAACAGTTGCGCCGCTACAAGCGCCGGTTGAAGGACCACCACAAGGACCGCGTGGAACCTGTTGAACTCTTCGGAGCGGCCTCGTATATCCTCGCCAGCGAATCCGAGGTAGAGGAATCCGAGCCGGAGACGCTTCAACCGATCATCGTGGCCGAGATGGAAACCAAGATTCCATCGTTGACCGTCGGTGAGGCGGTGATGCAAATGGAACTTGCAGGTGCGCCCGTGCTGGTGTTCCGGAACGAGAAAAAAGACGGGGTCAACGTCGTGTATCGCCGGGAGGATGGCAACATCGGGTGGATCGACCCGTAAGCCGCGTCCCTGCGACCGCCGGAACGGACCTTCACCAGACGGAGTCAGGCAGGCATGAAATTCGCGGACCTCATCAAACCATCCGCCGTCAAGGTCATCAACACGTGCTCGAGCAAGAAGCGGCTGATGCACGATCTTGCCGATCTGGCCTCGGCCGCGCATGGCATCGACGCCGGTTTGGCGGTGGATGCGCTGATGGAACGCGAAAGCCTGGGTCCGACCGGTGTGGGGCATGGGGTTGCGTTGCCGCATGCCCGGCTTGCGGGCCTCGACGACGTGGTGGGCGTGTTCATCCTGCTGGAAAAGCCGATTGATTTCGACGCGGTGGACCGTCAGCCGGTGGACGTGATTTTTGGCCTTTTCGCACCCGAGGAGGCCGGCGTCGAACACCTCAAGGCGCTGGCGCTGGTGTCGCGCACCCTGCGCGAGGAAAGCATCCGCGCGAAACTGCGCGCCAACCGCGACCCGGGCACGCTTTACACCATCCTGACGGAAACCCATTCGGTGCAGGCGGCCTGAGCCGCCTGACCCGCTGCTGAGTCAGCCCCAGTCGGAAAACCCGAACATCAGATAGTCGCGCTGATACGCGTCGCGGGCCAGTTGTTCGATCTCGTCGTCGTAGATTTCAGCCAGCGAAAAGGGCGCGCGCACCGGTACACGTTCGGGATCGGGCGGTGCCGGGTGGCCCACCTGCATGGCCAGCGCCGGAAGGTATGCCGCCATCTCGTCTTCGCGGATGATCATGTCGGGCAGGGTGAATTCGGCCATGCCCTGTAGGCACTGCGCCTGCGTCGCCCAATGCGCATCGACCCGAACGCCGGTTTGCCCCGAAAGACACGCCTTGAGGAACGCCAGCCACGCGGTGAACGCCGCGCGATGTGCTGTCACGTCATAGGAATCGTCCGGCTCGCCTTCGGGCAGAGGCAGGTTGTGAGCGCGGATCAGCGTCTTTCGGATGGCGTTGAAACTTCCCGGCCCGGTGGTCAGGATCCGCGAACAGAAAGCCTCGTGCGCGCGGGCGAGCGGGTGACGCAGCACCGTAAAGCTGCGATGCCCTTCCCGCTCGCGCTTCCACTGGCGCAGGGTCTTCTGGCTGAAATCGCGCAAGAGGTCGCCCCGTTCGACACCGTCCAGCGCCGCCAGCCATCCGGCAACCACGCCTTCGGGGCCGGAGCGGATCGGCATGTAAAGCAGCCCGGTCTTCACCGCCGCGACGTAGGACGGCACCACCGGCCCGCGGCGCGGTTCGAAATTTGGAGTGCGGTTCAGGTTGAACCGGTCGAGCCGTGCCAGCGCGGTCTCCATCTCGGGAAAATTTTCGACCTTGTCCGACACCGGTTCGGGGTTCTGCCTTTTCAGGGATTTGTTCAGACTGTCGAGCTGCGTCTTGACGCCCAGCCATTTCGCCAACCCGTTCATCACCGCGACGTCCTGCAGATCCTCGTACGCCACATAGAACGCCGTCTGGCCAGAGGTCTGCAGCGCGTTCATCAGCGTGACCTGGAAATCCTGCAGCTTGGCCAGATGCTCCTCGAAATCGGAGGTGTCGAAGAGCACCTTGGCGTCCTTGCGACGCTTCACGTTGGTCAGTTTCCACTGACCTGTGGCCTGCGCGATCTTCCAGCTGACGTAGCTGTCGACCGGATTACGGGTCAGGATGATCTTGGCGCAGCGCGGATCGGCCAGAAGCCGGGGCAGGATGCGGGGATCATGGTCGTGAAAGAACCTGAATCCGCCGATGCCCCCGGGGGTCGCCTTGGCGATGGTGCCCAGCAGTTCCTCGGGGTCCTGATCGCGGCGGTACTGCGTCACCCCCAGAATGTCGCGGCTGTTGGGGTAGCCGATGAAATGCGGGTTGAACGCCTCTCCGTGGCAGGTGATGCCGTCAAAGGCATTCAGGTTCGCCTCGAGGAAATTGGACCCGGTCCGCATCTCGGCAAAGACCACGAAATAGTCGAAACGTTCGGTCATCAGGGCCTACTTCTTGACCAGATAGGGTTTGCGGGGGCGCATCCCGGGCATGTTCGGTATCGGGTCGACGGGGAAATCGCCCATCAGGTAGGGATGCATCCCCTGGTTCTTGAGGTTCTGCAGGAACTGGCCAAATCCGGTCAGGTCCGCCATCAGCGGCACCTCGGCCAGACGGCGCAGGCTTTTCTGGCCGATCTCGTCGATGATGACCTGCAGCGGCTCCATCGGGGATTCGATGAATTCCGCCATGGTCCAGATCCGGATGCGCGCCTTGGCGTAGGGCGAACGCAGTTCGTCCAGCATCTTGCTTTCGATCTTTTGCAGGGCCGCGGCCTGTTTGCGGATGTCGGCGAAATTGGCGTTGGACTTGAAGAGCGGCACCGACCACGCGCCCGAGATCACCGAGATCTGTGCATTCGGATCCTCGGCAAAATGCCGGTTGATCAGCGCGGTATCGCGGGGCCCGTATTGAAAGCACTGTCGTTCGCCGCGGGTGTTCCACAGAAGATTGGTCAGAAAGGCCCGCGGATTGGCGTCGCGCAGCAGCGCGGTATCGGGCAGCGCGCCGTTGATGATCGTCTGACCGCCTGCGAATTCCGCGCGTTCGGGCGCAAATAGATGTCCATGCACCTGCGCGCCGGTGGCGCGGGCCAGCCAGGCCTCGAAATCCTGGAAAAGCTCGGAAAATCCCTGAAAGACCGAATATTTGCCGGCCGTCACGCCGTTTTCCCAGCCGGGGTTGGGATAGCGGCTGTGCATGTAAAGACCGGCGCGGCCGCGGGTCCGGCGGTCCACCGCCTTGGCGAAAATGCGGTCGATCTTGCCGGGGTTGGGTTCCTGACGGCTCATCGCGCCTTCGGCATCGGTCAGGAACGCCTCGTAAAGCCGTTCCGCATGCGGCCAGATCTTGCGCGCCACAAAGCAGTCTGAGCGGCGCAAAAGCTGCAGGTGATCGTCATAGAAGATGTGCGGCTTGCCCTGGAAATCGAACTTCGACAGGGTCAGCGACCGGCTTTCGATATTGGTGGAATAGAGCCGTGCGAGCGTCTGGAAGTAGGATTCGTCGGGGATCCAGACATGGCGGAAATAGGCGTCGAACTTGCCGCGTTCGGGGTCTTGCAGGATCGCCGACAGGGTCTGCCGGGTCAGGCACCACCATTGGCTGCCCATATGCGGCACGATTCCGCGCGGGATGCGGCGCTTGTAGCCGATCCTGCGCTGGAAATCGACGAACCGGTCGAACAGATAGCGATTCCTGCGCCAGGAAAACGGGAAGCGCATGGTGAACCGTTCCTGATCCAGCCCGCCCACGGTCCAGGGCACATCGGCGGTGGTGGCGCTTTCGATGAAATCGGTGCGCGGGCGTTCGGCCAGGTAATCCACCAGCTCCTGCACCGGGCGCAGGGGCAGGCAGGACCCCGACGCCAGATAGACGTGGCGCACATCGGCAAACCGGTCGAGCATCAGTTCAGAGGCGTCCTGGCTTGCCGCCACCAGCCCCCAGGTGCCCCATTCGCAGCGGTGCCTGCGCGAAAACAGCACCGTCGGCAGATCCTCGAGCGACCGCATGAAGGCGTCGTAGACCTTGCGCGACACGGATTTGTCGACGTGGATCACCACCGGGCACCCGGCCCGGGTCCAGTGCCGCGCCACCTGTTCGGCCCGCCCCAGCGCGGTATGCACCAACATGACGATGCCGACGCTCATGCCCAGTTACCTTTTGACATGAGCCCCAGAATCTCGAGCTGGCGCCAGTTGATGTATTTCTCTGACCACTTGCACCACAGTTCGGGATTGTCGCGAATGCCCGCGGCATAGGCCAGGTATTCCTTGGACCCGGCATAGTGCTGCTTGCGCTCCAGCTCCTCCTGCGCCTTGATCGTGAAGGTATCGAGGAACTTGGTGTGCAGCAGCACGCCGCTGGCCTTTTCGCCGCCCCATTCGTCGTAGACCAGGTTCAGCCCGCGCGGCAGCAGGTTGTGGGTGGAAGAGACGTAGGCATAGCGCCGGTCCCATTTCACCAGCGGGATCTTGTTGAGCGCGGGCGCCCGGTCCGGCTGATCGGCAAAGAACATCCGCGACCGCGGGCCGCCCTGTATCCACAGGTTGCCGAATTTGGGGTTCTTGCGGATCGTGTAGTTGCCTGCATCGAACCACGACGCGATTTCGATCGGGTTCTGGCCGGCGCGGTAGGGCTCCGCATCGATCCGGCCCTTGGGATACATGTCGAGCAGCATGGCGCTGAAGGATTTGATCGACGACGCGTCCAGCCAGTCGGTCAGCGCCCGGAGCGGCCGGGTGTCGCAGAAGGGATAAAGAAAAAGCTCGTCCGGGTCGACGACCAGCGCCCAGTGGCCGTGGGCGTACTTCATCTGCAGCCAGTTCAGCCAGTCGACGCCAAAGCGCGCACGCTTGTAGCTGGCGCGCGTGGTCCAGACCGATACGTCGTCCTGGCGGGACAGGTAGTCAAGCGAACCGTCGGTGCTGTCGTTGTCCACGAAGAAAAAGTGGTTCACACCCATGTCGCGGTAATACTTGAGGAAATAAGGCAGGCGCACGCCTTCGTTGCGCTGGGTCGAGAACAGCAGAAGGTCCGATGGCGTGATCTGATCGGTGCGAATAGCCACGGGCCGCAGGTCCCGACGCTTGCGAAAGGCGCGGATACGCCAACGCCTGCGCTGAAGCCTCAGCCGGTATGACTGCCATGCCCCCAACTCTTGTACCTCTTAACCGGTCGGTCCGACCATGATTCCGGCGCTATCAGACCAGGGTTAAGACCGTCTTGAAATGCGCCGTCCAGGTTGGCGGCGCAAATACGTTCTTATGGTCCCGACCTGTCGTCTGGCGCTGAACCAGTTCATTTATCGTTATTTTCCACAGATAGCGGTCATTTACGTCTGCGTAAACGGGAATGTCGGCCAGAACTTCCCTGTAGATTGGCAGATCGTGACATAGCACCGGCACACCCAGTGCCGCGGCCTCGATCGGGGGCAGGCCGTAGCCTTCGGCCAAGCTGGGAAAGAGCAACCCGGCGCTGCCCGCCAGCAGGCCAAAAACAGCGCCATCGTCCAGTCCGGGAAGCTCGTGCACGTGGCGAACACCCCGGTCGAGCCGTGCCAGAACCGCGTCGTTTTCCCAGCCGCGCGCGCCACAGATCAGCAGGCGCGGGGCCTCGCCGCCTTGCTCCGCGGTGAGATCGTCCCAGAGGTCGAGCAAAAGCGTGTGGTTCTTGCGCGGCTCGACGGTGCCGAGAGCGACGAAGTAGGGGCGATTGGTCCATGCGCCCTGCGGAACGGGGCCGGGCGTGGGAACGGGCACGCCAAGATGCGCAACAAGGGTGTCGGGCGGGGGCCCTGCAAGGTGGCGGATCACGTCCTTTTGGGTCTGGGCGGAGTTGCAGATGATCAGATCGGCCTGCCGCCCTGCCCTTTGCAGGAAGGCGTCGAACTTGGCCAGCGTTTCGGGCCTTTGGAACTGCGGCGTATCCAGCGGTATGGTGTCGTGGATCAGGACCGCGATCCGCGCCTTGCGCGCCTTCAGTGCCGCAAGTAACCGGACGGTCAGGTTGCTGTGCCCGGTGTTGAGGTAACTTGCCCCCGCAGGCACCCGCCGCAGCATGCGTGCCAGCCCCGGCGTCAGGCACCGCGCCCTGGCGAGCCTTCGCACATCGCTTTCGGCGCGGGCCCGCATCTCGTCCCGCCGGGCCAGTCCGCGTGACAGCCATCCCACGGCGCCCCAGCCATCCGTCCGGACGCGCTCGTGCAGCGCCGCACAGCCCGCCGCATCCAGCAGCGCATAGCCCAAAGACGTCCGCACCAGCCCGAAAAGCGGCACCGGGTCGGTCAGAAGGTGATCGAGATAGGCGAATTCCACCCGGTCCACGCCGGTCATCCGCCGCCCCGCGCGGCGCACCAGCCGGGTCAGGTCCAGAAGCCGCGCGGGCGGATTATCTGTCGTAGTGTCCAGACTGATGCCAGCGCCAGGCGTCGGCAATCATCTCGGTCAGGGTCGACCGCTGCGGCTGCCAGCCCAGCTCCTCCTTGGCGCGGGTGGAACCCGACACCAGTTTCGTACAGTCGCCGCCGCGGCGCGGGCCTTCGGTCATCGGCACCTCGCGGTTGGTAACGGCGCGCGAGGCATCCACCACCTCGCGCACGGAAAAGCCTTTGCCGGTGCCGAGGTTGAAAACGCGGCTGCCCTTGCCATCCTCAAGCCACCGCAGCCCCAGCAGATGCGCATCGACCAGATCGCAGACATGCACGTAATCGCGGATGCAGGTGCCGTCGGGCGTGTCGTAATCGGTGCCGTGGATGGTCAGCGCCGGGCGCTTGCCTTCGATCGCCTCGAGCATCACCGGAACAAGATGTGTTTCGGGCTGGTGATGTTCGCCCACCTCAGCCTCGGGGTCGGCACCAGCCACGTTGAAATAGCGAAAGATCACGTGGCGCAGGCCGTATGCCGCCTCGAAATCGACAAGGATATCCTCGATCGCGCGTTTCGACGCGCCGTAGGCGTTGACCGGCATCTGCGCGCTGTCTTCGTCAAGCACGACATTGTCCTGCTCGCCATAGGTCGCGCAGGTGGAGCTGAAGACGAAATCGAGACAGCCCGCCGCCACCGCCGCCTCGATCAGCGTCAGCGATCCTTCGACATTGTTGCGCCAGTAAAGCCCCGGTTTCGACATCGCCTCGCCCACTTGGCTGAGCGCGGCGAAATGCATGACCGCGACCGGGGACCAGGTGGCAAAGACCTGATCCAGTCGCGCGCGGTCGCTCAGCTCGCCCTGCTCGAACGGGCCGAATTTGACGGCATCCTGCCAGCCGGTGCTGAGGTTGTCGTAGGTGACGGGCACATAGCCCGCCCGCGCCAGCGCCTTGCAGGCATGCGAACCGATATAGCCCGCGCCGCCCGTCACCAGTACATGCTTCACTGATACTTACTCCGCCGCTTTCTCGACCGACATGATTTCATCGAGATAGCGCCGCAGATCGTCCTTGAGGTCGGGACGCGCGAGGCCAAAGGCCACGGTGGCCTGCAGGAACCCGGCCTTCGATCCGCAATCGAACCGCTGCCCGCCAAATCTCAGGCCGTAGACGCCGTCATCGCCGCCGATTTCCTGCGCGATCGCGTCGGTCAGCTGGATCTCACCGCCCGCGCCGGATTTCATCTTGTTGAGGTTGCGCAGAATCTGCGGCGTCAGGATATAGCGCCCGATCACGGCCAGATTCGACGGCGCGGTACCGGCCTTGGGCTTTTCGACCATGCCCTTGACCTCGACCAGGTTTCCGTTGTCCTTCTCGACATCCAGGATACCGTATTTCTCGGCCATGTCCGACGGCACTTCCATCGCCGCGACCATGTTGCCGCCGGTTTCCTCGTAAGCCTCGACCATCTGTTGCAGGCAGGGTTTTTCCGCCGCGATCACGTCATCAGGCAGCATCACCGCAAAGGGTTCGTTGCCCACTAGCCGCCGAGCGCACCAGACGGCGTGACCCAGACCCAGCGCCTTGTGCTGGCGGATATAGGCGATTTCGCCCGAGTCCATGTTGGTGGATTTGAGGATGTCCAGAAGTTCGAGCTTTTCGGACTTGCGCAGTTCCTGTTCAAGCTGCGGCGCGTGGTCAAAGTAATCCTCAAGCGCGCCCTTGCCGCGCGAGGTGACAAAGATGAATTCCCTGATCCCGGCCGCGCGCGCCTCGTCGATGGCGTATTGCACAAGCGGGCGGTCGACCAGAGTCATGATCTCCTTCGGGACCGACTTTGTCGCAGGCAGAAATCGGGTTCCAAGACCGGCCACCGGAAAGATCGCCTTGGTCACTTTGGTGCGCATGCTCTGTTCCTTCTTCGGTTCCATCCACCCTAGCGCAAGTGGTCGCAGATTGCATTACCCCGGTCGGACCCAAGATGCCATACGCTAGGGGCCAAACGATTCACGAAACCGGCGTCTTGACAAAACGCCCCTCAAAAGCCGTCAGTTCCCGCGAAACATGGCGATCCTGGCCCGCTCCTGCGCCACCCGGCGGCGCAGGGTGGTCAGGCGAAAAAGCGGCCCATCGCGGTCGCTGCGCCCGAACTGCCCACCGGTCTGTTGCCAGTATCCCTCTGCACGAAACTCCATCCGGTGATAGATCGCGGTGGGGGAAAAGCGGAAAAGCGTAACGGTATCACCTTCGGCTACCGCCTTTGCCGCCCTTTCCTCCAATGTCCTACGTTGCCAGCTGCGCCCGCTCAGAATGGTGTGGCGCGCGCCGGGGCGGCCGGGGTAGGCCAGAAAGGCCGTGGCCGCCCCCGCAATCTGCGGAAGCGGGGTCAGCGGTCGGTCCATACCGTCGGCCCAGCCGCGCCGCAGCCCGCGCATCAGGCGCATGACGTCGTCGGGCCCAAGCGGGCCGCGCTGCATCAGCCGCAAAAGCCGGGTGTGCTGTTCCGCCTGCATCCGTCCCCAGGCATCGTGACCGGCATCTTCGTGGGCGTGCTTGCGCAGGTATACTGCCAGCGATGCGCCGATTTCGCTCAGGTCGCGTGGCGTGCGGTCGGCGGCGCGGCGGGCGCTGGGGGCATAGCCGTGATGGACTTGTGCCAGCGGCACGATCGCCGTGGCGCGCCCCGCCAGCGCCAACCGCATGTTGAGGTCGGTTTCGTCCAGGTAGAACCGGAACGCCGGATCAAAGCCGCCCATATCGGCCAGAACCGCGCGCCGCACCGCCATGTTCGTGCCCTCGGTCTTGGTCGCGGCCTCGGGGTCGGCGGGGCGGATCAGCGGGGCGTCGTTTTCGACCGGCAGGGCCTGCGCCGCGCCGGTCGCATCGACCGTCCGCGCCCTCCATTGAAAGCCGATGCCGTTGCGCCCGCGCACATAGCCCCCGGCCGCGGCCACCAGAGGGTTGGCGAAAGGCTCTGTCAGATGGCGCAGCCAAAGGGGTTCGGGCACCGCGTCGTCGTCGATGAAGGCCACGATGTCGCCGGCGGCCTGCGCGATGCCCAGATTGCGCGCGGCAGAGATGTTCGCCTCATCGAACGGCACCTGCTTGATCAGTTCCGCATCTGCGCGGCCCTGTACCGCTGCGATCCCGTGCGGGCAGGCGACGACGATGACCTCGAACCGCGGATGGTCCAACTGCGACAGGCCCGTCAGGCAGCGCGTCAGGGCGGCGGGACGATCCCGGCTGACCACGACGACGCTGACGGCCAGGCCCTCCAAGGATCAGCCGTCCTTGAGCGTGACCCCGGGCGCGTAGGCGATGAAGAACGGGTTGGCAAAGCCGGGCTTGCCGTAGGCCAGCGGCGTGTGATCGTCAAAGCGCACGACGCGCCCGCCCGCGCCTGCCAGAACCGCGTGACCGGCGGCGGTGTCCCATTCCATGGTGCGGCCCAGCCGGGGGTAGATGTCCGCCTCACCGGTGGCGACAAGGCAGAACTTGAGCGACGACCCCGCGCTGGTCATGTCCTTGACGCCGTACTTTGCGATGTAATCGTCGGTGGCCTGATCCCGGTGGGATTTCGACGCCACCACCATCAGCGCGTCGTTGTTGGGCGTCGACACCATCAGCGGCGTCGTGTCGCCCGGGGTGTCCTTGTCGAAATCGCCGGTTTCCTCGACCGAATTGCCGACGCTGTCGGTATAGAACATCCGGCCCTTCGCCGGGGCATAGACCACGCCGCGCACCGGGCAGCCGTCTTCGACCAGGGCGATGTTCACGGTGAAATCGCCGCGCCGGTGGATGAATTCCTTGGTCCCGTCCAGCGGATCGACGATCAGGAAAGTGCGCTCATCGACCGAATGGCTGTCGGCCTGTTCCTCGGTGACCAGCGCCACATCGGGAAACGCCTCTTTCAACCCTCGCGAGATCAAAGCATCCGCAGCCTTGTCCGCTGCGGTCACCGGGCTGTCGTCCGACTTGACCTCGACATCCATTTCGTCGGCCCGATAGATCTCCATGATCTTGTCGCCGGCCTCAAGCGCCAGGCGGCGCATCACTTTGGTCAGTGTTGCATAGTTCATGGCGGGAATTCCTTTCATCCGGAGCAGACGCGGATTCATTGATTTAAAACCTTGTGACCCTTATGCTGCGGCAAAAGCGGATGGGCAAGGCAGCCTTGCCAGCAATAACCGCGTATCGGAGCAGGCATCATGTTTCAGCAATCCGCCCCCAAGACGCGGCTCGGATCGGCGCTCTATATCCTTGAACTGGTGTACCACAACTCCGTCCGGGCGGTGCGCAAGACCCATGGCAACGCCATGATGTCGATCCTGATGAACATGCTGCAGACCGCGATCTTCGTGCTGGCCTTCTATTTCATGTTCATGATCCTGGGGCTGCGCGGCACGGCGCTGCGCGGCGATTTCATGATCTACATCATGACCGGCATCTTTCTTTACATGACGCATTCCAAGACGTTGGGGGCGGTCGCCGGATCCGAAGGACCGGCAAGCCCGATGATGCAGCACGCGCCGATGAACACCGCCATCGCCATCGCATCGGCCATGCTCAGCACGCTTTACATCCAGATGCTGTCGCTCTTCGTGATCCTGTTCATCTACGACGTGGCGTTCAACCCCTTCGTGCTGGAAGAAATTCACGACCCCATAGGCTGTATCGCGATGATCCTGCTGTCGTGGTTTTCGGGGGCCGCCATCGGCATGGTGCTGCTGGCCGCCAAGCCGTGGTTCCCGACGCCCGTGTCGATCATCTCGACCGTCTACCAGCGCGCCAACATGATCGCGTCGGGCAAGATGTTCGTGGCCAATACCCTGCCGCCAACGATGCTGGTGATGTTCGACTGGAACCCGCTATTTCACACCATCGACCAGTCGCGCGGCTATGCCTTCATCGATTACAACCCGCGCAATTCGTCCTGGGAATACGCGCTGTATTTCTCGCTCGTTTTCCTTATGATCGGACTCATGGGCGAATTCTATACCCGCAAACATGCTTCGGCCTCGTGGAGTGCGCGCAGATGATCCGGGCTCTGGTATTGTGGTTGATGCTGGCGCTGCCGGTCGCGGCGCAGGATTTCCGCTTGCCCGCGGTGTTCGATGTCGCGGGCGTGGCCGGCGATGATGTGCTGAACGTGCGCGAAGGACCAAGTGGCGATGCCGCCATCCTTGGCAGTCTCGCACCCGACGCCCGCGGGGTCGAGGTGACGGTGCTCGACGACACCGGTCGCTGGGGGCGCGTGAACCTGGGCGAACAAGCCGGCTGGGTCTCCATGGCCTATCTGCAGGCGCAAGGGCCGGGCGACGGATCCTTGCCGCAGACCCTGGCCTGTTTCGGCACCGAACCTTTCTGGCGGCTGGACGTCGCGCAGGGCGGGCAAAGCGTCTTTGAAGAGGCGGGCCAGGAACCGCTTAATTTTGAGACTGGCGCCGCAATCGCCGCGGCAGGACGCACCGACGTGATGGCCGTCACTGGCCCTGACATCACCGTGGTCCTGCGCCGCGCCGCCTGCAACGATGGCATGTCCGATCGCGGCTACGGCCTGTGGGCGGATGTGATTCTGTCGAACGAGGCGCTTTTTTCCGGCTGCTGCTCGGTTTCCCAGCAATAAGGACAAGCGCGGGCGACGCTCAGGTCACCACCCGCAGCGTTAGGTTGATCCGTCCGCCGTCGGGCAACAGCGTCGAGGATCCGAAGCGGATCCGGTCCACACCGTGATGCCGCAGCCGCGCCTCGCCCCCCATGACCACCACGTCACCCGACCGCAGCCACAGCGACTCGGTCTTGCCGCCGCGTTCCTCGTTGCCCATACGGAACAGCCCGTCGTCCCCCAATGAGACCGAGACCACAGGCTGCGAAAAATCCGCCTCGTCGCGGTCCTGGTGCAGGCCCATGCGCGCGCCGTTCCCGTACCAGTTGATCAGGCAGCATTCCGGCTGCCGGTCGGTGCCCGCGACCGCCTCCCAGATGGCCAGTACCGACGCGGGGATCGGCGGCCAGTCGGTGCCTTGCGGATGGGTGGGCGCATAGCGGTACCCCTGGCGGTCGGTGATCCAGCCAAAGCGCCCCGCCGCCGACATGCGCACCGACATCGGCCGCCCGCGTGGCGTCACCGGCTGGACCAGCGGCGCACGGGCCAGCACGGCGCGCAGGTCGTCCACCAGCGCCTCCTGCTCGGGACGCGGCAGGAACCCCTGATGCACTTCGAAGCCACGGATGCGCAAAATACCTGACATGACACCAGTTTCCCCGCGAAGCCGCGCCAATTGCAAAGAAAAACCCGCCAAATCGCAAAATCCGATCAGCCACGGCGCTTGCAGCACCCCAGACCCCTCCTTATATACCCTGCGAAGCGTTGACCGGGGCCACGCCCCCGGGGCGCACAACCATCGGGGCGGGGATGCCGAAACGGGTCCGCGTCTCGTTCATCGCCTTGAAATACGAGAAGGGATCGAAAACATGGCCAAAGTGATTGGTATTGACCTCGGCACCACCAACAGCTGCATCGCCATCATGGATGGCGCACAGCCGCGTGTGATCGAGAACTCTGAAGGGGCGCGCACGACGCCCTCGATCGTCGCCTTTACGGACGACGAACGCCTTGTGGGCCAGCCGGCGAAACGCCAGGCGGTCACCAACCCCGAAAACACCGTCTTTGGCGTCAAGCGTCTGATCGGTCGTCGCAACGATGACCCGGATCTGGCCAAGGACCGCAAGAACATGCCGTTCGAAGTGATCGACGGCGGCAATGGCGACGCATGGGTGCGCGCCAAGGGCGACAAGTACAGCCCCTCGCAGATTTCCGCATTCATCCTGCAAAAGATGAAGGAAACCGCCGAAAGCTATCTGGGTGAAGAAGTGACGCAGGCCGTCATCACCGTGCCCGCCTACTTCAACGACGCCCAGCGTCAGGCCACCAAGGACGCGGGCAAGATCGCCGGTCTAGAGGTTCTGCGCATCATCAACGAACCGACGGCGGCTGCTCTGGCCTACGGCCTCGACAAGAAGGATTCGAAAACCATCGCGGTCTATGACCTTGGTGGCGGTACTTTCGACGTGACCATTCTGGAAATCGACGATGGCCTGTTCGAGGTCAAGTCGACCAACGGCGACACCTTCCTGGGCGGCGAAGACTTTGACATGCGGATCGTCAACTACCTGGCGGGCGAGTTCAAGAAAGAGAACAACGTCGATCTGACCCAGGACAAGATGGCCCTGCAGCGCCTGAAGGAAGCGGCGGAAAAGGCCAAGATCGAACTGTCGTCCTCGAGCCAGACCGAGATCAACCAGCCGTTCATCTCGATGGGGTCGAACGGTCAGCCGCTGCACATGGTCATGAAGCTGACCCGCGCAAAGCTGGAAAGCCTTGTCGGTGACCTGATCAAGGGCTCGCTGAAGCCGTGCCAGGCCGCGCTCAAGGATGCGGGTCTGTCGACCTCCGACATCGATGAGGTCGTGCTGGTCGGCGGTATGACCCGGATGCCGAAGGTCATCGAAGAGGTGACCAAGTTCTTCGGAAAAGAACCGCACAAGGGTGTGAACCCCGACGAGGTCGTGGCCATGGGCGCCGCCATTCAGGCCGGTGTTCTGCAAGGTGACGTGAAGGACGTGGTCCTGCTCGACGTGACGCCGCTGTCGCTGGGGATCGAAACGCTGGGTGGTGTCTTTACCCGCCTGATCGACCGCAACACGACGATCCCGACCAAGAAGTCGCAGATCTTCTCGACCGCCGAGGACAACCAGAACGCCGTGACGATCCGTGTGTTCCAGGGCGAGCGTGAAATGGCCGCGGACAACAAGATGCTGGGCCAGTTCAACCTCGAGGATATCCCGCCGGCCCCGCGCGGCATGCCGCAGATCGAAGTGACCTTCGACATCGACGCCAACGGCATCGTGTCGGTGAGTGCCAAGGATAAAGGCACCAACAAGGAACACAAGATCACCATCCAGGCCTCGGGCGGGCTGTCCGACGACGACATCGAAAAGATGGTCAAGGACGCCGAAGAGAATGCCGAAGGCGACAAGAAGCGCCGCGAGCTGGTCGAGGCACGTAACCAGGCCGAAAGCCTCATCCATTCGACCGAAAAGTCGGTGGAAGAGCATTCGGACAAGGTCGACCCGACCACCGTCGAAGCGATCGAACTGGCCATTGCCGCGCTCAAGGACGAGCTGGAGAATGACGACCCCGACAAGATCAAGTCGGGCATCCAGAACGTGACCGAAGCGGCGATGAAGCTGGGCGAGGCGATCTACAAGGCGCAGGCCGAAGAGGGCGAGGATGCCCCCAAGGGTGCCGACGAGGGCGGGGCTGGCGACGACGATATCGTCGATGCCGATTTCGAGGACCTCGACGACAGCAAGCGGGCCTAAGGTCATAACGCGGAACCAATCAGGGGCCGGTCCGGACACCGGGCCGGCCCCTCGACGTTTCGTGGAAAAGGAGGGCAGTGATGTCCAAGCGTGATTATTACGATGTGCTCGGCCTGAAAAAGGGCGCCTCGGCGGACGAGATCAAGAAGGCCTATCGCACCAAGGCCAAGGAACTGCATCCCGACCGCAATGCCGACAACCCCGACGCCGAAAACCAGTTCAAAGAGGCGAACGAAGCCTACGAGGTTCTGAAGGACGCCGAGAAAAAGGCGGCCTACGACCGCTTTGGTCACGCCGCGTTCGAAGGTGGTATGGGCGGGGGCGGTCCCCGGCCCGGTGGCGGCGGATTCGGTGGCCAGCAGGGGGACTTTGCCAGCGCCTTCTCCGACGTGTTCGACGATCTTTTCGGCGATTTCATGGGCGGCGGACGCGGCGGCGGGGGCCGTCAACGCGCAGCGCGCGGTGCCGATCTGCGCTATAACCTGCGGGTGTCGCTCGAAGATGCCTATGGCGGGCTGCAAAAGACCATCAGCGTGCCCACCAGCGTGCAATGCGGATCGTGCAACGGGTCCGGCGCCGAAGGCGGGGCCGAACCCACGACCTGTCCCACATGCTCCGGCATGGGCAAGGTGCGCGCCACCCAAGGCTTCTTTACGGTGGAACGGACCTGTCCCACCTGTTCGGGTCTGGGCCAGATCATCAAGAACCCCTGCAAATCCTGCGGCGGGGCGGGCCGTGTGCAAAAAGAACGCGCGCTGTCGGTCAACATTCCCGCAGGCGTGGAAACGGGCACGCGGATCCGGCTGGCCGGCGAAGGCGAGGCCGGGATGCGCGGCGGGCCGCCGGGCGATCTTTACATCTTTATCGATGTAAAGCCGCACGAGCTTTTCGAACGCGACGGGACGGCGCTGCACTGCCGGGTGCCGGTGTCGATGACCGCGGCCGCCCTGGGCGGTGATATCGAGGTGCCGACGATCGACGGCGGACGCAGCCGGGTGAAGATTCCGGCGGGGTCGCAGTCCGGGCGGCAGATGCGCCTGAGGGCCAAGGGCATGCCCGCGCTGCGTGGCGGGCCTACGGGGGACATGTTCATCGAACTGGCGGTGGAAACCCCCGTCAACCTCACGTCGAAGCAGCGTGACCTGCTGCGCGAATTCGAGGAGCTTTCCGAAGACAACAACCCGGAATCGAAAAGCTTCTTCTCATCGGTCAAAAGCTTCTGGGATTCGATGAAGGGCTGATCCGACGAAAGCCCGTCCGAGCTTGAGGAGGTGCCGCTCGTTGGCCCTGGCGGGCCTCCTCGCAGCGTCTTTAACCTTTTGCTAACGCTGCCACTGGAAGCTTGCCCCATGAGCAAGCCGCGGCACTTTCGCGATTCCCAGATCGCCCTTTTCGCGCCTGACGAGGCACCGGCCGGACCTGAACCGGCGGCGCGGCAACCCAGCTATATCCGCGACCATCGCGCCCGGCTGCGCGAACGGTTCATGGTGGGCGGGGCGGATGCACTGCCGGACTATGAGTTGCTGGAGCTGGTGCTTTTTCGCGCGATACCGCGACGCGATGTCAAACCCCTGGCGCGGCAGCTGATCGAGGTCTTCGGCGATTTCAACCATGTGCTCTCCGCCCCGCCAGTGCGCCTGGCCCAGGTGCCGGGTGTCGGAGAGGCGGTCGTGGCCGAACTCAAGATCGTCGAGGCGGCCGCCCATCGCCTGTCGCAGGCGCGGGTTCTGCGCCGCGACGTGATCAGCTCTTGGGACGCGCTGATCAGTTATTGCCAGACGACGATGGCACACCGCGACACCGAACAATTCCGGGTGCTGTACCTGGACCGCAAGAACGTGCTGATCGCCGATGAACTGCAGGCCCGCGGCACCGTCGATCACGTGCCGGTCTATCCGCGCGAGGTGGTCAAGCGGGCGCTGGAGCTGAACGCCAGCGCGCTCATTCTGGTGCACAATCATCCCTCAGGCGATCCGACACCATCGACGGCGGATATCGACATGACCGGCCAGATCGACGCCGCTGCCCGCGCACTGGATGTGACCTTGCACGATCACCTCATTGTCGGGAAATCGCGGCATCTGAGCTTTCGCTCGGAAGGCTTGCTGTGACGTCCGTGCCTAGCGCACCCAGACCTCGACCCGGCGGTTGACCTGACGGCCCCATTCGGTGTCGTCGCAGGCCATCGGCATCGCCTCGCCGAACGCATCAGTCGAAATCTCGATCTGTGCCAGGTCGGCGGTTTCAGCGGCCAGAACGACCGCATCCCGCACGGCTGCCGCGCGCTTTCGGGCGATCTGAAGGTTTGGCTCGGCCGGTCCCACGCCGTCGGAAAAGCCCACGAAGACCAGCCGCCGTGCAGTATAGACTCCGTCTTCGAGCGCGCGGGCCAGCTGCGCGATGTTGGATCGGGACTGCGCATCGAGCCGCGCCGACCCGGCTTCGAACCGGAACGAGGTGGTCAGGCGCTGCATGGGCGCCAGCGTGTCGATCATGCGTCGCAGTTCCGCCAGTGCTGCGTCACTGTCGGCCACACTGATCGCGTTGGCCAGCCGGTCGCCCTGCAGATCGATTGGGATCTCTTCGGGGGATTGGTCGACGAACCCGGCGCGGCGGATGACGATCTGCGCGGGCGCAGAGCGGGTGAAGGCCAGGAAGTCGCGCGCGAGGGCGGGCAGACGGCGGGCGGGCAGATAGAGGAACATCGGCGCGGTCAGCGGATAATCCTCGGTCTTGATGTTGCGGCGGGTGTTGCGCAGCGAAAAGCCGCAGCCGCCGGTCAGCACCAGCGGCTTGGCGTTGCCGATCTCGGAAAAACTGACGATGCCGATGCCGAACGGATCGCGCGCCACCGCCTGCGACAGTTCGGTATTGCTGGCGTGCCGGACGACGTCGCTGCGCAGCTCGCCGCGCGTGCGGGCGATGATCCGATCCTCGATCCCTTGCGCCAGACCGGATGCGGCATCGCGCAGATGCAGGGCAATCGGCGCATCCGGGCCGCCAAGCTCGCGCCAGTTCGTCACCTCGCCGACAGCGATCCGCGCCAGATCGCTGATCGAGATCGCATCGAGCGGGTTGCGCGTGGCGACGACCGGCACCAGCGCATCCAGCGCCAGAACCCGGCTGCGACGCGCATCGCGCAGATCGCCCAGCCCCGCCTCGCGCGCGAGGCTGACCTCGGACGGGCGAATTTCGCGCAGCGCCATGACGATGTCGGCCTCGTCCGCCAGCAGATCGGCAAAGCCTTCGTCGGTATTTGTCACGCGGAATTCGAACTGCCCCACCAGCTTGCCGGTATCGGCATGCGCCAGATCGTAGCGAAAATGGTTCGGCCCAAGGCTTTGTCGCTCGGCGGTCATGCCGCTGCGCAGGGCAAAGCTTTCGACCAGCGCGGGCATCAGCACCTCTCCGGCCGTGGCCGAGCCCGAGACCGAGAGTTCGGCGACGAAATCGGTCAGCGACGGACATCCCGGCCCCTCGCAGAGCACGCCCGAGCCATCGACCGTCAGCTCGCCGTAGCGGGTTTCGACCCGGTAGAAATCGCCGTCAAAGCCCAGCAGAGTGCCCGTCACCTCGATCGCGCCATCGCGCGACCGCAGGGTGACATCCTGCGCGGCGGCCCAGCCCGGCAGACCGCCAAGAAAAAGTGCGGCGAGTACCGCCGCACGTAAGCCACCCATCTGCGCCCTCGCGTCGCCTTTGTCAGTTGGCGGCGATTGTCAGGTCTTCCAGAAGGTTTTTCAACACCAGAAAGTCACCCACCGTATCGCATTCCGGCATCGCCAGCGTCAGGTCGCGCACCCGCAGGTTGGCGCCCTGATGCAGTTCGAGGGTCTGCGCCTCCACATCGCTGTTGCAATTGGCCTGGGTGATCTCGGCCTCGACCGTGATGGTGATATCGCCGCTTTGGCGGGTGGTTCCCGCGGGGAAGCTGTAGATTTCCGCCTGCAGCGCCTCGGGCGATGCGTCGTCGCCCAGCTCGGTGAGGAACCCGCCCTTGCCCTGTGCCGCCTGCGCGACATCACCCGCGGCGGCAGCCCAGACATGGCCGTCGGTGAAATAGTCGGCGCTGAATTCGCGGGCATGCAGTTGCAGGCCGCTCTGGCCCTTCCACTGCACCGCCACGCGGTCGTAGAACGGCAGCGACGTCACGTTGGCCTGCGCCACGGCGCCGTCGCCGTTGTCGAAGGACGCGATGAACATCGCCTGTTCGGACATCGCCGGAACGCTGATCTGAAGCGTGCCGTCGGGCTGCGTCACCTCAGTGAACATCAGGCCGTTATGGTGGAAGGTGACGCGTTCGCTGCCCATGCAGGGCGCGGCCAGATCGAGCGTTACCATCGCCCCCGCGACGGGGCTGGCGTTCAGCGTGACCTCGCAATCAAAGCCACCGCCGGTTTTGTCCTGGGGCAGGTCCATCGCTTCGACCGGTGCGGATTCCACGGCGGCACGTTCGATCTTTGCGTCGGGCAGGGGCTCCACGGCGGACCGGTCTTGCGGGAGCTTGGGCACAGCGGCGGCCGAGGTGGGCGTGATGCTGGTCACCGTCAGGCTGGCAGGCGCGACCGCCGAGGACTGGCCAGGCAGTCCAAGGCCGAATTGCATGACGTAACCGATGCCAATGGCGCAGCAAAGCGCGCCTGCGGCCAGTTTCTTGGTCTTTTCGTATTGCATCTCAGCCTCCGGGACAGGGTTCCGCAAGGTTTGGAGATGCTTCAGAAAGATGGCGCGACTGCGGCGCCGGTAAGGAGGTTCGTTGAAAATTGCGTGGCGGCGAGGCCCGCCGCCACGGTCCGGATCAGGTCAGACGACCGTGGCAATGCTTGAACTTGTTGCCAGATCCGCAGGGGCAGGGATCGTTGCGGCCGGGGTTGCCCCAGGTGTCGCGGTCAGTTTCGTCAAAGCCCTCGACCAGCGGTTCGCCGGCCACTGCGGGCCCTGCCGCCTGCGCGCCTTCTTCGGCGGCGCCCGCCGGGGCGGCCTGCGCCGCCTTGGCCAGCTGCGCCTGTTGTTCGGCGACCTGCTGGAGCATCTTTTCCTGCTCTTCCTTGGTCATCGGGCGGATCTGGCCGAGCTTCTGGCTCACATCCTCTCGCAGGGAATCGAGCATCGACTCAAAAAGCTGGAACGCCTCGTTCTTGTATTCGTTGAGCGGGTCGCGCTGTGCGTAGCCGCGGAATCCGACGACCGAGCGCAGGTGTTCCAGCGTCAGCAGGTGTTCGCGCCATTTGCCGTCGATGGTCTGCAGCAGCACCTGCTTTTCGATCTGGCGCATGGTGTCGGGGCCGAACGCCTCGGCCTTCTTGGCCATCTGTTCGTCGCTGAGGTCTTCGAGCCGTTCGCGGATCACGTCGGCATCCACGCCTTCCTCTTCGCCCCAAGCGATCACCGGCGCCTCGAAGCCCAGCTTTTCGATGCATGCGGCGTAAAGCCCGCGCGTATCCCACTGATCGGCATAGGCCTTGGCGGGCACGTAGCGCGTCACCAGGTCGTCGATGACTTGGTGGCGCATGTCCTGTGCGATTTCCGACAGATCCTCGGCTTCCATGATCTCGCGTCGTTGCGAGAAGATCACTTTGCGCTGATCGTTCATCACGTCATCGAATTTCAGCAGCTGCTTGCGGATATCGAAGTTGCGGCCTTCGACCTTGGCCTGGGCGCGTTCGAGCGACTTGTTGACCCAAGGGTGCACAATCGCCTCGCCTTCCTTCATGCCGAGGGTCGAGAGCACCTTTTCAAGCCGTTCAGAGCCGAAGATGCGCATCAGGTCGTCTTCGAGCGAGAGGAAGAACGAGGATTTTCCGGGGTCGCCCTGACGGCCCGAGCGGCCGCGCAGCTGGTTGTCGATGCGGCGGCTTTCGTGGCGTTCGGTGGCCAGCACGAACAGCCCGCCCGCATCCTTGACCGCCTGTTCGTCGGCGGCGTGCCCCTCTTCGATCCGTTGCCGGATCTCTTCGGGATCGCCATCGGGATCGGCGGCCAGCGCGTCCATTATCTTGAAATCGACGTTGCCGCCCAGTTTGATGTCAGTGCCGCGTCCGGCCATGTTGGTGGCGATGGTCACCGCCCCCAGCTTGCCCGCGTCACCGACGATCTGCGCCTCTTGTTCGTGCTGGCGGGCGTTCAGGACGTTGTGCTTGAGCCCGGCATTGGTCAGCAGGGTCGACAGCATCTCGGACTTTTCGATCGAGGTGGTGCCGACCAGGACCGGCATGCCCTTTTCGTGCGCGCCCTTGATCTCGTCGACGATGGCTTCGTATTTTTCCTTCGCGGTGCGGTAGACCTTGTCGTCGTCATCGACCCGCGCGATGGGCTTGTTGGTCGGCACCTCGACCACGCCCAGCCCGTAGATTTCCGAGAATTCTTCGGCCTCGGTCGAGGCGGTACCGGTCATGCCGGCGAGCTTCTTGTAAAGCCGGAAATAGTTCTGGAACGTCACCTGCGCCAGTGTCACGTTTTCGGGCTGGATGGCGCAGCCTTCCTTGGCCTCGATCGCCTGGTGCAGACCTTCGGAGAGGCGGCGGCCGGCCATCATGCGGCCGGTGAATTCGTCGATCAGCACGACCTCACCGTCGCGGACGATGTAATCCTTGTCCTTCTGGAACAGCTTGTGGGCGCGCAGGCCCTGGTTGACGTGGTGCACGACGGTGGTGGATTCAGGGTCGTACAGCGTTTGCCCCTCTTCCAGCAGGCCGTGCGCGTGCAGACGTTCTTCGAGGAATTCGTTGCCTTCGTCGGTGAAGGTCACGTTGCGGGTCTTTTCGTCAAGCGAGAAATGCTCGGCCGTGAGGTCGGGAATGACCTTGTCGATAGCCTTGTAAAGCTCTGACCGGTCCTGCGCGGGCCCCGAGATGATCAGCGGCGTGCGCGCCTCGTCGATCAGGATGCTGTCGACCTCGTCCACGATGGCGAAGTTGTGGCCGCGCTGGAACATCTGCTCGAGCTCGGCCTTCATGTTGTCGCGCAGGTAGTCAAAGCCCAGTTCGTTGTTCGTGGCATAGGTGATGTCGGCGGCGTAGGCGGCCTTTTTCTCGTCCTCGGGCTGGCGCGGATAGACCACGCCGGTGGTCAGGCCGAGGGCGCCGTAGACCTTGGACATCCATTCCGCGTCCCGTTTGGCCAGATAGTCGTTGACCGTCACGATATGCACACCGTCACCGCCCAGGGCGTTGAGGTAGGCCGGGAAGGTCGCGACAAGGGTCTTGCCCTCACCGGTCTTCATTTCCGAGATGTTGCCCTGATGCAGGAAGATGCCGCCCATCAGCTGCACGTCAAAGGCGCGCAGACCCAGCGCCCGCCAGGCGCCTTCGCGGCAGTTGGCAAAGGCTTCGGGCAGCAGATCCTCAAGGCTTTCGCCGTTCTTGATCCGCTGGCGGAATTCTTCGGTCTTGGCGATCAGGCCTGCGTCGTCCAGTGCCTGAAACTCCGGCTCCAGCGCGTTGATCTGGTCGACCAGCGGGCGCGTCGCCTTCACTTTGCGGTCATTCGGCGTTCCGAACACCTTGCGCGCGATTTTTCCGATACCCAGCATGGTCTCACTTTCGTGGTTTGACGTCATCGTGTGCGGCATCTGCTTGCCCGCCTCGCACACAGCCCATATGACACGGAGGGAAGAACGGCTTGCTTCAGCGCCCACAGGGCGATGTAAGGGCCGGGTCAAACAGTGTCAACGTCGCCCGCGTATGTGGTCGGCCCGGAAGGACGAAACGATGTCGAAACTCATCACGAAACTGTCGATCACGGCAACCGCGCTTATGCTGGCGCTGCCGGTGCAGGCCCAGGACAGCACCGACACGGCCACCCCCGGCGCCGATACCGTCGTGGCCACCGTGAACGGGACCGAAATCACGCTGGGTCACATGCTGATGGTGCGCGCGGGTCTGCCCGAGCAGTACCAGCAACTGCCGGCGGACGTGCTGTGGAACGGCATCATGGATCAGCTGGTGCAACAGACCGCGCTGTCGCAGACGGACGATGCGGCCGAAACGAAGCGCGTGACGCTGGCGCTCGAAAATGAACGCCGCGCCCTGCTGGCGGCCGAGGCGATTGCCGTCGTCGCCGAAGAGCAGGTCACCGAAGAACAGGTGCAGGCCGCCTATGACGCGAAATACGCCGCCGAAACCCTTGGCAACGAATACGACGCCTCGCACATCCTGGTCGAGACCGAGGAAGAGGCCCAGGCTATTGTCGAGGAACTGAACGGCGGTGCCGATTTCGCCGAGCTGGCAGCGGAAAAATCCACCGGCCCGTCCGGCCCGAACGGCGGGTCGCTGGGCTGGTTCGGCGCAGGCATGATGGTGGCCCCCTTCCAGGCCGCGGTCGAGGAAATGGAGGTCGGCACGATCTCTGCGCCGGTGCAGACCCAGTTCGGCTGGCATGTGATCCGCCTCAACGACACCCGCACCGAAGAGGCACCGGCGCTTGAGGCCGTGCGCGCCGAGCTTCTGTCCGAACTGCAGGGCCAACTGGTCGAAAACCGCATCGAAGAGGTGGTTGGCGCCGCCGAGGTGACCCGTATGGCCCCCGGCGATATCGACACATCCCTGCTCAACCAGCTTGATCTGCTGGAGGACTGAAGCGTGGCCAAGATCACCGCGCGGTCGCCTCTGGCACCGGACCATTTCCCCGATCTGCCCGTGATCAAGGGCGTGCGGTTTTCTTCGGTGGCGGCGGGCGTGCGCTATGCCGGGCGCACCGACGTGATGCTGGCCCATTTGGTGCCGGGATCGGTGGTGGCGGGGGTCTTTACCCTGTCGGCCACGCGGTCGGCGCCGGTACTGGACTGTCAGGACAAGATCGGGGTCGATAGCCCCGACGGCGCGGCGATCATCGTCAATTCCGGCAACTCCAACGCATTCACCGGACGCAACGGGGTCGAAGCGACCCGCGCAGTGACCAGCGCCGTCGCCTCGGCCATGGACCTGCCCGAGGGGCGGGTCTTTTCATCCTCAACCGGCGTGATCGGCGAACCGCTGCCGCACGCCCGGATCACCGCCAAGATCGACGAGCTTGTCGCCAGCCTTGATGAGGGCGGCATCTCGGACGCCGCGCAGGCGATCATGACCACCGACACCTTTCCAAAGGGTGCCATGGCCGCGGTCGATCTGCCGGGAGGGCGGGTGCAGATCGCCGGGATCGCCAAGGGGTCGGGCATGATCGCGCCGGATATGGCGACGATGCTGGTCTATATCTTCACCGATGCCGCGATCAGTCGCGCCGATCTGCAAACGCTGGTCAGCGCGACCAATGACAAGACGTTCAACTGCATCACCGTGGACAGCGACACCTCGACCTCTGACACGCTGCTAATGGGGGCGACGGGGGCGTCCGGCGTGACCGTGACCGCACAAGACACCGCGTTTGCCACGGCGCTCGAAGACGTTATGACGGACCTCGCGCACCAGGTCGTGCGTGATGGCGAGGGTGCGACAAAATTCGTGACCGTCACCGTGACCGGCGCGGACAGCGATGCCGATGCCAGAACCCACGCGCTTTCCATCGCCAATTCGCCGCTGGTCAAGACCGCCATCGCGGGCGAGGATCCGAACTGGGGCCGCATCGTGATGGCCATCGGCAAGTCCGGTGCCAAGGCTGATCGCGACCTCTTGTCGATCCGCTTCGGAGATGTGTTGGTGGCGGAAAACGGATGGGTCTCGCCCGACTACCAGGAAGAGCAGGGGGCCGCCCTGATGAAACAGCCCGAGATCACCATCGCGGTCGATCTGGGGCTGGGAAGCGGTGCCGCCACGGTTTGGACCTGTGACCTGACGCATGGCTACATCTCCATCAATGCCGACTACCGGTCCTGACCTAAGCTTCTGGCAATGACGGTCCTTTCCTTCTTCGGTTCCAAAATACCTCAGAGAGCACGAGAGAAAACGTCTCTCGTCGACCGCATGCGGGCGTACGGACAATGAAGATGGTCCTCGTCTCTGCCGTCGCCCTCATCGACGTGGACGGGCGTGTGCTGCTGGCACAGCGGCCCGAAGGCAAGGCGATGGCGGGCTTGTGGGAGTTTCCGGGCGGCAAGGTCGAACCCGGAGAGACACCCGAGGCCGCGCTGATCCGCGAGTTGCAAGAGGAGTTGGGCATCGACACCTGGGCGTCCTGCCTGGCGCCGCTGACCTTCGCCAGCCACAGCTACGACGATTTTCACCTGCTCATGCCCCTCTTTGCCTGCCGCAAATGGGAGGGCATTCCGCGATCAAAAGAGAATCAGGCACTCAGATGGGTGCACGCCCGCGACCTGGCGAAATACCCCATGCCCGCCGCCGATGTTCCGCTGATTCCCATTCTTCGCGACTGGCTGTGAAGTTTCAGCTAATTTTGTTTCTCAAACTGCATATAATTTGAACAAATATGACACTTTGATGAATCTTTGACATGGTCTCGTCCCCGGACCTGCCCTATTTATAGAGTTAGTCATGGACACTGGGGAAAAATGACATGCTGCGAACGATCATGATGGGAAGCTGCGTAATGGTTCAGGGGATCCTGGAAAGCACTCTTCCGGACGGCCGCATTTCGGTGCGGGTCGGGTCAGAGCTTTTCACCGGCCTGCCGGTCTGAAACGCATCCGATAACGACGAGAATACAAAAAAGGGAGGCGCGATGCCTCCCTTTCTTCATGTCTCGGACAAGAGCGATCAAAGCTTGCGCTCAATCTCCTCGCGCTCGAAAATCTCGATCACGTCGTCGGGGCGGATGTCTTCGTAGTTCTCGAAAGCCATGCCGCATTCCTGACCGGACTGCACCTCGGGCACCTCGTCCTTGAAGCGCTTGAGCGTTTTCAGCGTGCCTTCGTGGATCACCACGTCGTCGCGCAGCAGACGCACCCCGGCAGAGCGGCGCGCCACCCCTTCGGTGACCAGACAGCCCGCGACCTTGCCGACGTTCGAGACCTTGAAGACCTCCTTGATCGTGGCGTAGCCAATGAACTTTTCGCGGATCTCGTTCGACAGCAGGCCTGAGGCCGCCGCTTTCACATCATCCACGAGGTCGTAGATCACGCTGTAATAGCGAATTTCCACACCCTTCTGGTTCGCGGTGTTCCGCGCGCTGGCATTGGCACGGACGTTGAAGCCGATGACCGGACAACCTGACGCTTCGGCCAGGCCCACGTCGGTTTCGGTGATCGCGCCGACGCCCGAATGCAGGACACGCACGCGCACCTCGTCGTTGCCGACCTTCTCCAGCGCCTGAACGATCGCCTCGGCAGAGCCTTGCACGTCCGCCTTGACCAAGATCGGCAGTTCGGACACGGACTCGTCGTCCTTGGCCTTCTGCATCAGCTGTTCCAGCGTCGTGGCCGCGCCTGCCGCGGCGCGCTTTTCCTTGGCGGCTTTTTCGCGATATTCCGCGATCTCGCGCGCCTGCGCTTCGGTTTCGGTCACGTTCAACACGTCGCCCGCTTCGGGTGTGCCGTTCAGACCAAGAACCTCGACCGGGACGGACGGGCCGGCCTCTTTGACACGCTCGCCCTTGTCGTTGATCAGCGCGCGCACCTTGCCGTACTGTTCGCCAACAACAAAGACATCGCCCTGCCGCAGCGTGCCGTTCTGCACGAGGACGGTGGCGACGGGGCCGCGGCCCACGTCAAGCTGCGCCTCGATCACGGCACCTTGGGCGGCGCGGTCGGGGTTGGCCTTGAGTTCGAGGATTTCCGCCTGTAGCGCGATGGCTTCGAGCAGGTCGTCGAGACCTTGGCCGGTCTGCGCCGACACCTCGACGTCCTGAACGTCACCGGACATCTGCTCGACCACAATTTCGTGCTGCAGAAGGTCGGTGCGCACCTTGGTCGGGTTCGCTTCGGGCTTGTCGATCTTGTTGATCGCCACGATCATCGGGACCTTTGCGGCCTTGGCGTGATTGATCGCCTCGATGGTCTGCGGCATTACCGCGTCGTCGGCGGCAACGACGAGCACCACGATATCCGTGACCTGCGCACCGCGCGACCGCATGGAGGTAAAGGCCGCGTGGCCCGGCGTGTCGAGGAAAGACAGTACCGAACCGCCATCGGTGGTCACCTGATAGGCGCCGATGTGCTGGGTGATCCCGCCGGCTTCGCCCGCGACGACCTTGGTCTTGCGGATCGCATCCAGCAGCGAGGTCTTGCCGTGGTCGACATGGCCCATGATGGTGATGACCGGCGGACGCGGCTTGAGATCTTCCTCGGCATCGACGATCTCTTTGATGACATCTTCGACATCGGCGTCGGACACCCGGACGACCTTGTGCCCGAACTCCTCGATGATGAGTTCGGCGGTATCGGCGTCGATGGTTTCGTTCTGCGTCACCATCATGCCGTTCTGCATCAGCGCCTTGACCACGTCGCCGACCTTTTCGGTCATCCGGTTGGCCAGTTCAGACACCATGATCGCAGGCGGCAGATTGACGTTGCGCACCACCTTTTCGCGCTGCACTTGACCACCCATGGCCTTCTGCCGTGCACGTTCCTGCTTGCGCTTCATCGCGGCCATGGACTTCTGACGCCCGCCTTCGCCCGAAAGCGCCTGGTTCAGGGTCAGCTTGCCCGAGCGGCGGTTGCTGTCGTCGCGGGTCTTGACGCCACGGCCGCGTTCCTCGCGCTCACGCTCGGACTTGCGGGGGCCGGGGGCCGCTGCGGGCTTGCCCGCTGCACCGCCACCGCGCGCGGCCGGCTCTTCGGCACGCGCCGCTGGCGCTGCCGCACCGGGCTGGCTCGCTGCCTTGGCGGCTTCTGCCGCTTCGCGCGCCTTGCGCTCTTCTTCCTCGGCCTTGGCCTTGGCGGCCTCTGCCGCTTCGCGCTGTTCGCGTTCCTTCGCTTCGGCCTCGGCCCGGCGACGGTCACGCTCTTCGGCACGCTCTTTTTCTTCGGCTGCACGCTGTGCGGCCTCGTCAGCCTCGCGGGCTTTGGCGGCCTGCAATGCCTTGAGGCGGCGCTCCATCTCGGCGTCCGAAATGCCGGCGGGGCGTTTCGATCCGGCAGTTGGCAGCGGCTTGCTGGCCACGCCACCAGGTGTGCCGGTCGATGTCGCACCCGGCTTGGGCACCACAACGCGCTTGCGCTTGGTTTCCACCACGACGTTCTTGGTCCGCCCGTGGCTGAAGCTCTGCTTCACGTTGCCCGAACGGGGGCCACCACCACGCAATCCCAATGTCTTCTTGCCGTCGTTATCGCTCATAAAGCTCTCTTATCCTTTCGGGCGGCCCCTGCCGCCACTCCGTTCATCGGTCGGTCCGATGCGCAGGCCCTTCAATCGTTGGGCTTCCTCTACAACACGTTGCGTGAGTCCACCAGAGCCAAGGGCCGCGTGTATCACAGTTTGTCGCCCAAAGGCCAACCCCAGCTCATCCGATGTCAGCCAGCCGATAAAGCGGCCATAATGCGGGGTGCTGAGCTTGCTCTTGCCCCGTTCGGATCCGTCGCTGGACTGGATCAGAACCTCTGCCACCTCTTTCGACAGCCAGTCCTTCACCTTTTCATAGCCCGCCACCGCAGCCCCGGATTTCCGCGCAAGGCTGACAAGGTCCACAACGCGCCGCGCCAGCATTGGTTCCAGCGTATCGACCATGCCGTCGGGCACGGTGACCGGTTGTTTGGCCGCGCGGGCAAAGAGGCCTTTCTTGACCGCCTTGTCCAGCGCCGCCCGGTTCGCCGTCACCCAGATGCCCCGTCCGGGCAGTTTGCCCATCAGATCGGGGACGATCTGGTTGTCCGGCCCCACGACAAACCGGATCAGACCGGACGCAGGCTGCACCTCGCCCGTGGCGATGCATTTACGCTCGGGTCCGGCGTCGCGGTCCTTTGTGCGGCCTCCACGGGTCATCGGCGGTCTCTTTTACGCCTCTTCTTCCGTCTCGACGTCGTCCTCGCCTTCGCCTTCTTCCTCGGCCTCAAGCTCGGTCGGGTCGACCCAGCCCAGCAGGACGCGCGCGGTCATGACCATGGTCTGCGCCTCTTCAAGGCTGACATCGAAGGGTTCCAGAAGACCGTCGTCCTTGATGCGCTGACCGCCTTCGGTGGTCCAGCCGCCTGCCAGTTCCCAGTCGGCGCAGGTGGCGAAGTCTTCCAGCGTCTTGATGCCGTCCTTTGCCAGCGCCTCGATCATTTGGGGTGTCAGGCCCTCGAATGCAATAAGGCTGTCCTCGACACCCAGTTCCTTGGCGCGCTCGATGGCCTTGCGGGCCTGCTCTTCCAGCTGTTCGCGGGCACGGGTCTGAAGTTCCTGCGCCGTGTCGTCGTCGACGCCGTCGATCACGGTCAGTTCGTCCAGTTCGACATAGGCCACCTCTTCGAGGTTGGTAAAACCTTCGGCGACCAGAAGCTGGGCAAAGAACTCATCCAGGTCCAGCGTGTCGACAAAGAGCTTGGTGCGCTCTTCGAACTCCGCCTGACGCCGCTTGGATTCCTCTTCCTCGGTCATGATGTCGATATCAAGACCGGTCAGTTGCGATGCCAGCCGCACATTCTGACCACGGCGGCCGATGGCCAGGCTCAGCTGTTCGTCGGGGACGACGACCTCGATGCGCTCGGCCTCTTCGTCCAGAACCACCTTGCTGACCTCGGCGGGCTGCAGCGCGTTCACCAGGAAGGTCGGCATATCCTCGTTCCAGGGGATGATGTCGATCTTTTCGCCCTGCAGTTCGTTCACCACCGCCTGCACGCGGCTGCCGCGCATACCGACGCAGGCACCGACCGGGTCGATGGAGTTGTCATAGGAAATGACGGCGATCTTGGCGCGGCTGCCCGGGTCGCGGGCGACGGCCTTGATCTCGATGATGCCGTCATAGATTTCCGGCACTTCCATCTTGAAAAGCTCGGCCATGAACTGCGGATCGGTGCGCGACAGGAAAATCTGCGGCCCGCGCGCCTCGCGACGGACATCCTTGATGTAGCAGCGGATGCGGTCGTTCGGCCGATAGCTTTCGCGGCCGATCTTTTCGTTGCGGCGCAGGATGGCTTCGCCCCGGCCCACGTCGACGATGACGTTGCCGTATTCCTCGCGCTTGACCTGGCCGTTGATGATCGTGCCCGCGCGGTCCTGGAATTCCTCGAACTGGCGGTCGCGTTCGGCTTCGCGCACCTTCTGCAGGATCACCTGCTTGGCCGATTGCGCCGCGATCCGGCCCATGTCCACGGGGGGCACTTCCTCGACAAAGGTGTCGCCGACCTTGGGATCGGCCAGGTACTGCTTGGCCTGCTCGACGGTCATTTCGGCCTGGTAGTTTTCAAGCTCTTCATCCTCGACCACGGTGCGCACGCGGGTGAAATGCGCGCGTCCGGTCTTGCGGTCGATGCTGACGCGGATGTCCATTTCGGCGCCGTAGCGGGACTTGGCCGCCCGGGCGAGGCTTTCCTCCATCGCTTCGACCACCAGCGCGGGGTCGATCATCTTTTCGCGCGCCACGGCTTCGGCGGTTTGCAGCAGCTCAAGCTGGTTGGCAGAGGTTATCGCCATCGTTCTTACTCCTCCTCAGGGCCGTCGTCGGCCGCGATCTCGTCAAATTTGCTTTCATCCACTGCCGCCGCCTTGCGCGCGCGCAGCATTTCCTTGATCAGTTCGTCGGTCAGCACCAGCTTGGCCTCGGTCAGCCAGTCGAACTGCAGACCGACCGTGCCTTCGGCGATGTTGATCAGCACTTCGCTGCCTTCGACACCGGCCAGTTCGCCCTTGAACCGCTTGCGCCCGTCGATCAGCTCTGCCGTCTCGAGCTTGGCTTCGTACCCTTCGAAGGTGTCGAAATCCTTGAGCCGGGTCAGCGGGCGGTCGATGCCGGGGCTGGACACTTCGAGCGTGTAGGCATCGAGGATCGGATCCTCGACATCCAGAATGGCGCTGACGGCGTTCGAGATGTCGGCGCATTCGTCCACTTCGATCCCGCCCTCGGGGCGTTCGGCCATGATCTGAAGCGTCGGCGTGTTGCCGCCCATCAGGCGGATGCGCACAAGTTCGAACCCCATGTCTTCGATCACGGGTGTCACGATCTCGGCCAGGCGCCGGTCCATGGCGGATTTTGCGATCAGGTCGGTCATGCTGTCCTTGGGTCTTGGTGTTCTGGCGATCAGGCACAAAAAAACGGGCGCGCGGCCCGTTGATATTTCCCGGTGGAGCCTCGGGTGTGGACCCCGACGCGCCGCTGTTGAAGGGGATATACGCGCACCCATCCGAGTCTGCAAGGGGGTTGCGCCGTGGGCGTCAGTCCCGCGCGAAGCGGTAGTGTACGCGGTGGCGGTAGGTTTCGCCGGGGCGCAGGATGGCATCCGGAAAATTCGGGCGGTTCACGGCATCGGGCCAAGCCTGGGTTTCCAGCGCCAGCCCGGCAAAGGCGCCATAGGCCCTGCCGCCCAGCCCGGTCAGCTTTGGCTGGCTGTTGGCGTCATAGACCTGCAGGCCCGGCTGGTCGGTTTCGACCTCCAGCGACAGGCCGTTGTCAGCCGTCACGCGGACGACCTTGCGCATGTCGCCCGGCGTCTCGTTCAGGCAGAAATTGTGATCGATCCCGTCGGTGCCGATCCGCCGGGGGGTGCGGAAATCGAACCGGGTGTCCGCGACCGGGGCGGGCGCCTCGGGCACCGGGATCAGCCGGTCGTCCACCGGCAGATAACGGTCCGCGTCGATCCAGAGTTCCTGCTCAGACACCGGTCGTCCGTCGGCCAGGGTGAAATAGCCGTGATGCGCCAAGCTGCACGGGGTCGGCACGTCGGTGGTGGCGGTGATCTCGATCGCCAGGGTCCCGTCACCGGGCAGGCTGTGCGTGGCGAGGATCGTCAGCGCACCGGGAAAGCCCATGTGCCCGTCCGGCAGCGTCAGCGACAGCGTGGCGCTGTCGGCCGACACCTCCCGGATCTCCCACAGATGCGCCGCGGTGCCATCCGCCCCGCCATGCAGCGTCTGCCGTTTACCTTCGTTGGGATCGGTCCGGTAGGTTTCGCCATCAAGCGTGAACCGCCCGTCCGCGATGCGGTTGGCAAAGCGCCCCACGATGGCCCCGTGATAGATCATCGGGTCGAGATAGGGTTCGAGCGTGTCGGCCCCCAGCACCAGCGGATGGTCGGCCCCGTCAAGGCGCAGGTCCTGCACCCGGGCGCCAAAGGTCAAAAGCGTTGCAGACAGCCCGCCACCCCGCAGGCGAATGGCCTTGACCGTCTTGCCGTCGGGCAAGGTGCCGAATTCCTGCGGGGTGTCTGTCGGGGTCATCGCGGTATCCCTTGTCCTTGTTCCTTCAGCAGCCGGACCCTGGAGATAGCACATTGCGCCGGGAAGGCGATGCCTCAGCCGCGGCGATGCGGTCCGATCACGGCGGTGACCGCGAGGATCAGACCCGACACCGTGGCGATCATCCCGGCCGCGGACACGGCGTTCAAAGCGCCGAACCACAAGGGTCCGTAGCCCGCCAGAACATATCCCAGGATGGCCGACAGCGTGGCGAAGACCACGCTGCACCAAAGCTGGTGGGACAGGCGGTTGGTCATCAGGCGCGCAGCGGCAGGCGGGCAGATGAACATCGCGATCACGATGATCGACCCTACTGCGTCGAATGCCGCCACCGCCGCCACCGCTGCGGAAATGACCAGGCCAAGGCTGAGCGCGGCCACCGGCAGGCCCAGCGTCCGGGCGAAATCCTCGTCAAAGGTGGCAAGCTTCAGGGGTCGCCAGAAGAGCCAGGTGAAAAGGCTCACCACCAGAAGCGTGCCCGCCATCCGGGGCAGTTCCACCGGCAGCCCGGCCAGCGCCGCGGGGTCGAGCAGCGACGACCATCCCGTTGCCTCGAGCCAGATCAGGCTTTCGAGGTTGCCGAACAGCGCGTGTTCCACATCCAGATGGACCGACGAGGTGTCGGATTGCTCCAGCAGCAGCACCCCCGCCGCGAACATCGCGGTAAAGACCACGCCCATCGCCGCCCCGGTGTCGATCCGGCCCAGGCGGCGGATCGTCTCGATCAGGATCACCGCGACGAACGCCGCCCCAGCCGCGCCCAGCATCATCGGCCCCGCTGCGATGCGGCCCGTCAGAAGAAAGGCGACGACGATCCCCGGCAGGACCACATGGCTGATCGCGTCGCCGATCAGCGACTGGCGGCGCAACACCAGAAAATTGCCCGGCAGAGCGCAGGCCACGGCGGCAAAGATGCCGATCAGAAGCGGCGGCAGCGACAGGGCGACGAACTCCATACCCATCAGGGGCCAACCTTTCTGGGGCCGCGCAGGCGGGCGTCGATGTCCGCGATCTGGTCGGGGGTCAGCACCTCTTCGATGCCGGTCAGCCCGTCGTCGCGAGTGGCCAGCTCCGACAGATGCGTGCTGGTGCGCAGCGCCTGCCAGCGGTTTTCATCCCGAAGCGCCGATTGCGCCTGCGCGCGGCCTTCGTCGGTGGGCACGCCGTCGGCGCGCATCAGGCCGCGGGTGCGCAGCATCCGGCGGGTCAGCCCCTCATAGACCGGCTGACCCATGGCAAGCGACAGCAGCCCCTGACGCAGGTGCACCCGGCGCTGGAACCGCAGATGCCTCAGGACCGATGCCAGCACCCCGCGCCCCGGCGCGAAAAGCAGCGACAGGACAAAAAGGCCAAAGCCCACCAGCACGATGATCGGACCGGTCGGAAGGTCCGGCGCCGTGGCCGAAATCGCGGCGCCGGAATAGCCTGCCAGCCCACCGAAAAGGCCCGCCAGCAGCACAACGCGGTCGGCGCGGTTGGTCCAGAACCGGGCGGTGACGGCGGGAATAATCAGCAGCGCCACGATGAGGATGAGCCCCACGACCTTGAGCCCCACGACCGTGATCGCCATGACCAGCGCCATGATCGCAAGGTCCACCCGGGCGACCGGAATGCCCTGGGTTTCGGCGAATCCGGGGTCGAAGGCGACCATGAGCATGGGGCGCCGCAGCGCCAGCACCAGCGCCAGCACGATCAGCCCGCCGCCCGCGATCAGCACGGCGTCCTGGAAGAGCATGCCGGCGGTCGACCCCAGCAAGAAGCTCTCCAGCCCCGCCTGTCGCCCGGCCGACATCGTCTGCACCACGGTCAGAAGCACGATGCCGAACCCGAAGAACACCGACAGCACCGACCCGATGGCCGCATCCTCGGCCAGGCGCGTGTGGCGCGTCAGCCAACTGACGCAGAGCAGGCCCAGGAACGCCGACAGCGCCGATCCGGCCATCAGCCCGGCCAGCCCGCGCCCGTCGCCGCCCAGCGCCACCATCACCATGAACGCCAGTGCCAGCCCGGGCAGGGTGGCGTGGCTGACCGCATCGGACACCAGCGCCCGCTTGCGCAGGACCAGAAACGTGCCAGTGGCCCCCGCCGCCAGACCCAAGGCGGCGGACCCCAGCGCCACCAGCGTGGCGTTGTAGCCCAGTTGCAGAAGCAGGGCGTCGGTCAGCATCGTGGCCTCAGACGCCCAGCGATAATTGCGTGATCTGGCCGTCCGCCAGCCGCCCGCCATAGGTCGCCTGCAGCGCCTCGGCGGTAAAGGCCGCATCGACCGGCCCTTCGCCCATCTTGCGGCGATTGATCAGGAACACATTGTCGAAATAGGCCCGCACCGTGGACAGGTCATGGTGCACCGCGACGACCGTCTTGCCTTCGGACCGCAGGGATTTCAGCACCTCGATGATCGCTTTTTCGGTGGCGGCATCCACCCCGGCAAAGGGTTCGTCCAGCAAGTAAAGATCCGCCTCCTGCGCCAGAGCGCGCGCCAGAAACACGCGCTGCTGCTGACCGCCCGACAGCTGGCCGATCTGGCGTTCGGCGAAATCCTGCATGCCGACGCGCGCAAGGCAGGCCATCGCCTTGGCCACATGGCGCGGCCGCACCCGGCGCAGCAATCCCAGTTCGCGGTAAAGCCCCATCAGCACCACGTCGAGCACTTCGGTCGGGAAATCCCAGTCGACGCTGGCCCGTTGTGGAACATAGGCGATGCGGTCGCGCGCCTGGGCCAAAGGCTGGCCAAAGACCATGGCGCGCCCGGCAAGCGGTGTTACGATGCCAAGCGCCGCCTTCAATAGCGTGGATTTCCCGGCGCCGTTGGGCCCGATGATGGCGGTAATCGCGCCCTCTTGCACGGTCATGTCGACGGAAAAGACCACCGGCTGTTCACCGTAAGACACGGTGATGCCGCGCAGCGCCAGCGGGCTGTGCGCGGGATCGGGGGTGACGGGGCGTCCGCCCTCTGCGGCAAGGCTGATCTTCGAGGACATGGATCAGAGCCCCGCCGACAGTTTGCCGGTCATGCCACGCGGCGCCACATCGGCCCCCAGCGCACGGGCAATGACGGTGGCGTTGTGGTCGATCATGCCGACATAGGTACCTTCGTAAGTGCCGGGCACGCCCATCGCGTCCGAGAACAGCTCGCCCCCGACCACCACCTCGTGGCCCTGAGCCGCGGCACCTTCGATCAGCGCGCGGATATTGCGGTCAGAGACAGAGCTTTCGACAAAGACTGCCTTGATCCTGCGATTTACCAGCGTATCGACCAGCGCACCGATGCGTTGCAGACCCGCCTCGCTTTCGGTCGAGATGCCCTGGATTCCCATGACCTCGAACCCGTAGGCGCGCCCGAAATAGCCAAAGGCGTCGTGCGCGGTGACCAGCACCCGGGCATCTTCCGGCACCTGCGCCAGAGTCGCGCGGGCATAGTCGCCGACCGCCGCCAGATCCGCCAGGTAGGCGTCGGCGGCGGAGGCAAAGCTGTCCGCGGCGTCGGGGCGCGCGGCCATCAGCGTATCGCGCACCTCGCCCACGGCGTGCTGCCACAGGTCGGGCACCATCCAGATGTGCGGATCGGCGCGGCCCTCGTAATCGGCATGCCGCAGCAGTTCGGTGTCGGGCAAGGCCTCGGCCACCGGCACGACGGGTTTCTGCGCACCCAGGCGCAGCAGGAAATCTTCCATCTGCGCCTCGAGGTAGAGGCCATTCCAAAGCACGACATCCGCGCGGGACAGCGCCACGATATCGGTCCGGGTCTGGCGATAGCTGTGCGGATCGACCCCCGGCCCCATCAGCGTGCTGAGGCTGATCGCGTCGCCGCCGATGGCGCGGGCGGCATCGCCGATCATGCCGGTCGTCGCCACCACGTTCAAAGTCTCCGCCGCGGCCACACGGCCGGGCAGGGCGCCGACCAGGGCCGATGCGGCAAGGCCGGTGAGAAGCGTACGGCGGTCAAGGATCATCGGGGGCGCCTCCAGCGGGTATATCCAGATGTATATGAGAGTCATTCGCAAAACATCAAGTAAATTGCGAATAATTCGCAAGAGCAAAGCTGAAATGCCTTTAATCCGAGCGTCTGGCAGGGCCGCGCCACATCTCGACAGGTTATTGCGCAAAGGGTTGCGTGGCGTTGCGCTTGAACTTGGCCGGGGCAGTCGCCAAAGTCGGCAGGAAAACAGCCGCACCGGACGGAGGGTGACATGCCGGGACACGGGGCCAGCACAACCGATACGCATCACCTGCCGCAGACACTGGAGCCGCGCAATCCCGGCCAGCCGCTGGATCTGGACTGGGTGATGCGCGCGACCGCGAACCGGTCGGCGATCGAACGTCGCGCGGCCGGCCTGCCGGGGCGGCGGTCGGTCAAGAAGGAGTATCAGGCGGCCTGGCTGGCGCGCGCGGTGTCCTGCATCGACCTCACGACCTTGGCGGGCGACGACACGCCCGGCCGCGTTGCGCGGCTCTGCGCCAAGGCGCGCCAGCCGGTGCGGGCCGACCTGCTGGAGGCCCTGGGCCTGCCAAACCTGACCACCGGCGCGGTCTGTGTCTATCACGACATGATCGCGTCTGCGGTGGCGGCGCTTCAGGGATCGGGCATACCCGTCGCCGCGGTCAGCACGGGCTTTCCGGCGGGGTTGTCGCCGTTTCACCTGCGCGTGGCCGAGATCGGCGAATCGGTGGCGGCGGGGGCTGCGGAAATCGACATCGTGATCTCGCGCCGCCACGTGCTGACCGGCAACTGGCAGGGACTGTACGACGAGATGGCCGCCTTCCGCGCCGCCTGCGGCACCGCACACGTCAAGGCGATTCTTGCGACCGGAGAGTTGGGAACGCTGCAGAACGTCGCCCGCGCGTCGCTCGTTTGCATGATGGCCGGGGCGGATTTCATCAAGACATCGACCGGCAAGGAAGGCGTGAACGCGACGCTGCCCGTGACGCTGGTGATGCTGCGCGCGATCCGGGACTATCACCAGGCGACCGGCTTTCGCGTCGGGTACAAACCGGCGGGCGGGATATCCAAGGCCAAGGATGCGCTGGTTTACCTGGCCCTGATCAAGGAGGAGCTGGGAAATCGCTGGCTGATGCCCGATCTGTTCCGCTTTGGCGCCTCGAGCCTTCTGGGCGACATAGAGCGGCAGTTGGAACACCATGTCACTGGGGCCTATTCCGCCTCCTGGCGACACGCGATGAGTTGACGGGCGCGGAATTCTCAAGAATTCCGATCCGTTTTCCTGAAGGAAAACGCGCCCCAGAGGAGAGGGCAGGACAATGACAGTCAGCGAGATTTTCGAGACAATGGAATACGGCCCCGCCCCCGAAAGCGCGGGGGATGCGCTGGCCTGGATCGTCGATCAGGGCAGCCGCTTCGGACATTTCATCGACGGCGCGATGACCGCGCCCGGCGACGGCTTCGACAGCCGCAATCCCGCCACCGGTGAGGTGCTGGCGACGCTGACACAGGCGACGCAGTCCGATGTCGACGCCGCCGTCGCCGCCGCGCGGCGCGCGCAAGCCAAATGGGCGGACCTCGGCGGGCCGGGGCGGGCGCGCTACCTTTATGCGCTTGCGCGGCTCTTGCAGAAACACGCGCGGCTTTTCGCGGTGCTGGAAACGCTCGACAACGGCAAACCCATCCGCGAAAGCCGCGACATCGACATTCCGCTGGCGCAGCGGCATTTCTATTACCACGCCGGCATGGCGCAGCTGATGGACAGCGAATTACCCGACCGCGAGGCGCTGGGCGTCGGCGGCCAGATCATCCCGTGGAACTTTCCGCTGCTGATGCTGGCCTGGAAAGTCGCGCCGGCCCTGGCCATGGGCAACACGGTGGTGCTGAAACCGGCGGAATACACGTCGCTCACCGCGCTGCTTTTCGCCGACATCTGCCGCCAGGCCGGGCTGCCCAAAGGCGTGGTCAACATCGTCACCGGCGATGGCGCCGTGGGCGAAATGATCGTCAACGCAAAGGTCGACAAGATCGCCTTCACCGGCTCGACCGAGGTCGGGCGCCGCATCCGCGAGGCGACGGCGGGGTCGGGCAAGGCGCTCACGCTCGAGCTTGGCGGCAAGTCGCCCTACATCGTCTTCGAGGATGCCGATATCGACAGCGCCATCGAAGGTCTGGTCGATGCAATCTGGTTCAACCAGGGGCAGGTCTGCTGTGCCGGATCGCGGCTGATCGTGCAGGAGGGCATAGCCGAGGCCTTCTATGCCAAGCTGCGCGCGCGGATGGACAAGCTGCGCATCGGCGATCCGCTCGACAAATGCATCGACGTGGGCGCCATCGTCGATCCGGTGCAGCATGCCCGGATCACCGATCTGGTCGGCGCCAATGCCGAAGGCGACACCTACCAGGCCGCCACGCCGCTGCCGGACGGCTGCTTTTACCCGCCGACGCTGATCACCGGGCTCAGCCCGGCGTCGCATCTCATGCAGGAAGAGATCTTTGGCCCGGTCCTCACCGCGACGACATTTCGCACCCCGGCTGAGGCGGTCGAGATCGCCAACAACACCCGCTACGGGCTGGCCGCGACGCTCTGGTCCGAGAACGTCAACGTCGCGCTCGACATCGCGCCGAAACTGGCCGCCGGCGTGGTCTGGATCAACGGCACCAACATGTTCGACGCCGCGGCAGGCTTTGGTGGCGTGCGCGAATCCGGCTTCGGGCGCGAAGGTGGCTGGGAAGGGCTGATGGCCTACACCCGCGCCAAGGGCACAGCGAAAAGGCTGCAGCCGGTCAAGCCGTTCAGCGGCGACACGGCAGAGGCGCAGCCGGTTGACCGCACCGCGAAGCTTTACATCGGGGGCAAACAGGCGCGGCCGGACGGTGGCTATGCCCGCAACATCTTTGACCGGTCGGGCAAGCTGATCGGGCAGGCCCCCATTGCAAATCGCAAGGACATCCGCAACGCGGTCGAGGCGGCGCGCGGCGCCAAGGCGTGGTCCGGCACCACGGCGCATCTGCGTGCGCAAATCCTTTACTACATCGCGGAAAACCTTGCCGCCCGCGCGGACGGGTTCGCCACGCTGATCAACCGCCTGACCGGCGCACGTTCAGGCGCGAAAGAGGTGGACGCAGCCATCAAGCGCCTTTTCACCTATGCCGCGTGGGCCGACAAGTTCGACGGGCAGGTCCGGTCCGTGCCGATGCGCGGCGTGGCGCTGGCGATGCGCGAACCCTGCGGCGTGATCGGTGCGCTTTGCCCGGACCACCTGCCACTATTGGGGCTGGTATCGGCCATGGCGCCTGCCATCGCCATGGGCAACCGCGTGGTGCTGGTGGCGTCAGAGCCGTTCCCGCTGGCCGCGACGGAGTTCTATCAGGTGCTCGAGACATCCGACGTGCCGGGCGGGGTGGTGAACATCCTGACCGGCAAGCACGAAGAGCTTGCCCCGACCCTGGCCAGCCACATGGATATCGACGCGATCTGGAGCTTTTCGTCCAGCGACCTTTCCGAAGGGATCGAACGCGCGTCAGCGGGCAACCTCAAACGCAGCTGGGTCAACGACTCCCGGTCGCGCGACTGGATGTCGGCAGAGGGCGAAGGCCGCGCCTTTCTGGACGCCGCGACCGAGGTCAAGACCGTTTGGGTGCCCTACGGCGCCTGAGTGCCTCCGGCGTCGTCCACCGCCTCGAGCAGATCGCCAGGCTGACAATCGAGCACGTCGCAGATGCGGGCCAGCGTCTCGAAGCGGATGCCCTTGACCTTGCCCGATTTCAGCAGCGAAATGTTCTGCTCGGTGATTCCGACCCGTTCGGCCAGTTCGCGCGACCGCATCTTGCGCCGCGCCAGCATCACGTCCAGCCGCACCACGATCTGCATCAGACGAACCCGGCGTTGTCGCGCGCGATGTCGACCGCTTGGCGCATCACCAGCCCGATCATCAGCATCAGCGACGCGGCAAGGGCAAGGCCCAGGTCGGTGCTGCCAAAGCCAAGGGCCAGCGTCCGCTCGCCCGCCGGTGCGCCCAGCGTCAGGGCCAGCGTGTCCCCTGTGCGCCGCAGCACCCCCATCGCCGCCTGTGCGACCAGCCCGCAACCGATTCCGCTGATCGCTGCCGCCGCCTCGACGCTCAGCGCCGCGTCGCGGGAATAGGCCCGGCAGAGGCGCGCCGCCGGGATCAGCGTCGCGATCACCGCCGCGCCCGACAGCGCCGCCATGACCAGCAGTAGGATCCGCGCGCCCGGCCCCAGCGCCGCGCCGACCCGATCCAGGCCCAGCTCTTCGGCGCGGGCATCGGCCAGCCGCTGCGGGTCGAGCACGGTCCAGCCCCAGGACAGGACAACGATGACGATGCCGGCCAGGGCGGCGTAACGCAGGAATTCCGCAAAGCGGCGGGTGTCGGTAGGCAGGGATGTCATTGGCGTGACCTCTTGTCTTGCTTTTATAAATTAACGTATAACAATAAAAAATGATTCCACAATAGGAGAATATCATGAAAACTGCCGTCCTCGCCCTGTTCTTCGCCCTCACCGCCTGCAGCGCGGTCGACCCGGTCACGCTGATGCGCCTGTCGGGCCTTTCCCCGCTCGAGGCCGACCCCGGCGACTTTGAGGTGATCGCGCACCTGCCGGACGGGCTGGATCTGCCCGACGGCGGCGCGGAACTCAGCCTCTCCGCCACCCGCGGGGACCAAAGCCTTGAAGGGCGGTACATCCTCGAACGCCGCGGCGCCGCCGAGGCACGGCGCCTGCGTGTGGCCCCGGCGGATCTGGTGCCGCTGCGCCGTCTGCAGGCCCGGATCCGTGCGTGGGAAGCGGTCGATCCCGACGGCACCACCGGCAGCATGAGCCTGTCCATCACCGCCTGCCGCACCGGCGCGGGCCCCGACCCCGACGACCGGATGTCCGCCGGGATCATCCTCGAACCCGGCGGCCCGGAGCGGCCGCTGCTGCGCCCGGTCAAGGTGCGGCGCTACGAAGAAATGCTCGCTGAAACGGCAAAAAGCGGCGTAAAGGCCTGCACGGATGTCCCATGACATTGAGATTTCACAATGCCGATGTTATCTTTTGACCACGTCCGGCGCCGGGACGTTTTGCGGCGCGCGACCTGAAGGAGGACAATGTCCTGTCAGCAACGGCAAATGCGGCCGCAGCCGCAACCCCGGGAATGCCCGTGATGGGTGTGACCGACCTGGATGTGACCAGCGAAACGATCCTCGCGGCAATCCTCAAATCCCTCGATGACAACAAGGCCGAAGAGGTCGTGCAGATCGATCTGCGCGGCAAGACCGCTATTGGCGATTACATGGTGATCTGCTCGGGCCGGTCCTCGCGTCAGGTGGCGGCGCTGGCCGACAAGCTGATCGAGGATCTCAAGCACGACTTCGGCATCTCGGCCAAGGTCGAAGGCAAGGACACCGGCGACTGGGTTCTCATCGACGCAGGCGACGTGATCGTGCACGTCTTCCGCCCGGAAGTGCGCGACTTCTACCAGCTTGAAAAGATGTGGCTGCCCGCCGGTCTGCAAACGGGTGCCAAGACCCAGTAATGCGGGTGCATCTGTGCGTCGTGGGCCGGCTGCGGGCCGGTCCCGAACGCGACCTGATCCAGGACTATCTGCAGCGGTTCGACCGAACCGGGCGGGGCATCGGCCTCGGCCCGGCTGCGGTGCACGAGGTCGAGGACCGCAAGGGCGGCGGCATGGCGGCCGAGGCGGCGCTCCTGCGCAAGGCGCTGCCCGCGGGCGCGACGCTCTGCGCGCTGGATGAGCGCGGGCAGGTCATGACCTCACCCGATTTCGCGCAACGGATGGTCGGCTGGCGCGACGCGGGCACCGGCGATCTGGCCTTTGTCATCGGCGGCGCCGACGGCATCGATCCTGCGCTGCGCGACGAGGCGCAGCAGCTTCTGTCCTTCGGCAAGATGGTCTGGCCGCACATGCTGGCGCGGGTAATGCTCGCCGAACAGCTCTACCGCGCCGCGTCGATCCTTTCGGGCGGCCCCTACCACCGGGCCTGATCCTCCCCCTTCTTCTTGGCAAAATACCTCCAGAGAGCACGAGAGACAGCGTCTCTCGTATCGCCCTGGCGATCCTTCAGCTGTAGGCATAGACCAGCAGCACGACGCCCAGAATGACGCGGTAGATCACGTACGGCGTGTAGCTCACCGACCGCAAGAGCCGCATCATCAGGCTCAGCGCCAGAAGCGCCGCGAGAAAGGCAAAGGCGGCGGCGATCGCCCCGTCGCGGGCCGCCTGCAGGTCGGCGGTACCCACCACCTCGATCCCCAGCAGCGCGCCCGAGGCCAGGATCGTCGGGATCGACATCAGCATCGCCAGCTTCGCCGCGTCGGTCCGGGCATAGCCCAACTGCCGCGCCGCGGTGATCGTGATGCCCGACCGCGATGTGCCGGGGATCAGCGCCACCGCCTGCCAGAGCCCCATGACAAGGGCATCCCGCAACGTCCAGTCACGCGCGGTCTTGGCCTCGGCCCCGGTCCGGTCAGCCCAGTAAAGCACCAGCCCGAAGATCAGCATCGCCCAGCCGATCACCGCGACCGAGCGCAAGGCGTCATCAAGTCCGCTTAATTTCAAGGCAAGTCCGACCAGGATCACCGGGACGGTCGCGATGGCAAGGCAAAGCGCAAGGAATGCCCCTTGCGTGTCGACCCGGCCTTGCAGCAGTCTCAGGGTCCCGGCGGCGGCGATCTTCACGTCGGCCCAGAAATACAGGATGACCGCAAGCAGGGTGCCCAGATGCACCGCCACATCAAGCACCTGCCCCTGATCCTGCATCCCGGTCAGGCCGGGCATCAGAATCAGGTGGCCCGAAGAGGAAACCGGCAGGAACTCGGTGATCCCCTGGACCAGCGCCAGGAGGAGAAGGTGAAAAAGGCTCATGCGGCTGCTCTGTGTCTGTTCGCAGACGGGTATAAGCGGCCCATTTTCAAAGGGAAGCTGTAATTTAGGTCCGAAATGATACCTAAAATGCTGTAGTGCAGCATGAAAATCGGCTCCGCAGCGAAAACTTTCTGAATATAGGTCAGCATCTTTTACTTTTCTTCTGTCCTGTCATTGCGTAAAGAAGCGCAACCACTCAAAAAGCGGAGTTGTACGCGCCATGGCGAAGCAGCCGATGTTGAAGTTCGTTAAGATCGAGCGGGCCATGCCCGAAAAGCGGGATGCAAACGTCCGCGCGAAGGATTTTCACGAGATCTATGCGGAATATGCCGATGCGAAGGCGAAAGAGCAGTCCGGACGTTGCAGCCAGTGCGGCGTGCCCTATTGCCAAAGCCATTGCCCGCTGCACAACAACATCCCAGACTGGCTGCGCCTGACCGCCGAAGGCCGCCTGCAAGAGGCCTATGAGGTCAGCCAGGCCACCAACACCTTCCCCGAGATCTGCGGCCGCATCTGCCCGCAGGACCGCCTGTGCGAAGGCAACTGCGTGATCGAGCAGTCGGGCCACGGCACTGTCACCATCGGCGCGGTCGAAAAATACATCACCGACACGGCATGGGAAGAAGGCTGGGTCCAGCCGATCAAGCCCCGTGCCGAACGCACCGAATCCGTCGGCATCATCGGTGCCGGCCCAGGCGGGCTGGCGGCGGCGGATGTGCTGCGGCGGCAGGGCGTTCAGGTCACGATCTACGACCGCTACGACCGGTCGGGCGGGCTGCTGACCTATGGCATTCCCGGCTTCAAGCTGGAGAAAGATGTGGTGATGCGCCGCAACGCGCAGCTGGAAGAGGGCGGCGTGCGCTTCAAGATGAACTGCAGCGTCGGAGAGGATCTTTCGTTCGAAGAGATCCGCGACCAGCACGACGCGGTCATCATCGCCACCGGCGTCTACAAGACCCGCGACCTTCAGGGCCCGGGATCGGGGGCCAAGGGCATCGTCCGCGCCATCGATTACCTGACTGCGTCCAACCGCAAGAGTTTCGGCGACGAGGTGCCGGAATTCGACAGCGGTGAGTTGAATGCCGAGGGCAAGAAGATCGTCGTGATCGGCGGCGGCGACACCGCGATGGACTGCGTGCGGACCGCGATCCGTCAGGGCGCGACATCTGTCAAATGCCTCTATCGCCGGGACCGCGCCAACATGCCCGGCTCGCAGCGCGAGGTGCAGAATGCCGAGGAAGAAGGCGTGAAGTTCGAATGGCTGACCGCGCCCAAGGGGTTCAAGGGCGATCCGGTGACCGGTGTCATCGTCGAAAAGATGCGCCTGGGGCTGCCCGACGCCACGGGCCGCCAAAGCCCCGAGGTGATCGAGGGGTCGGATTATGTCGAAGAGGCCGACATCGTGATCAAGGCGCTGGGGTTCGAGCCCGAGGACCTGCCGACGCTCTGGGGTCAGCCGGAACTCGCCGTGACCCGCTGGGGCACGGTGCGGGCGGAATTCACCACCGGCGCGACCGATCTGGACGGGGTCTATGCCATCGGCGACATCGTTCGCGGCGCGAGCCTCGTGGTCTGGGCCATCCGTGACGGACGCGATTGCGCCGAAGCCATCCTCGAGCGGTTCAACACCGCGGGATCGGTGGCGGCGGAATGAGCGCGGAGCGCCAAAAGCTGCATGGCCGCTGCCTCTGCGGCGCGGTCGAGGTTTCGGTGGGCGATCCGCCGGGCTGGGTCGGCATCTGCCATTGCGACATGTGCAAGCGCTGGTCCGGGGCGGTCTTTGCCGCCTTTCCCGCGAAAGAGGTGGCGCTGACCGGTCCGGTGGTCGAACACGCCTCATCGCCTGCATCGTTCCGGGCGTTCTGCGGGACCTGCGGCAGCCACCTTTACATGCGTGACGAAGGCCGCGACGAACACGACCTGATGCCGGGGCTTTTCGCCGGGGCGCGGGACTGGCCGGTGAAATCCGAAATCTACACCGACCGCGCCCTGTGCTGGGCGCAGCCGCAGGGCGACCATAATCGGGCGACCGAAGCAGAATACGAAGCAATGAACCCATCCCCCGTGGGAGAGCCGACATGAGACAGACCAAGCTGGCTATCACATTCGCAGCGGTTTTGCTCGCCAGCGAGACGGCGCAGGCCGAAACGCAGCCTTATGCCGGACAGGACCAGCGCGCCATCGCGTCTCTGTCCGAGCAGGATATCGAGGCGCTGCTGGCGGGTCGCGGCTGGGGCTTTGCCAAGGCAGCGGAACTCAACGGCTATCCCGGTCCGTCACATGTGCTCGACCTCGCCCCGGACCTGGGGCTGAGCGACGATCAGCGCGCGCAGGTGCAGGCCGTGTTCGACGCGATGCAGGCAGAGGCGCGGGTGCTGGGGGCGGAATATGTCGCCGCCGAGGCAGCACTGGACCGCGGCTTTGCCGAAGGCGTGATCGACGCCGAGACATTGACCGACCTGACCGCTGACGCGGCGCGGATCGAGGCGCAGTTGCGCGCCGTACATCTGGCGGCACATCTTGAAACCGCGCCGATTCTGACGCGGCACCAAACCATGCTTTACAATCAGGCCCGCGGTTACGGCGATGCCGGACACGGCCAGCACGACGGCCACTAAGGAGGACCTCCTATGACCAAGTACGATGAAAACTGGGTGCGGGCAGAAGAAGCCAAGCGCAAGTGGATGGCCGAGAACGGCATGTATTCCGAAGCCGACGAGCATTCCTCCTGCGGCGTCGGTCTTGTGGTCAGTCTGGACGGAAAACCCAGCCGGCAGGTCGTGGATTCGGGAATCAACGCGCTCAAGGCGATCTGGCACCGCGGCGCTGTCGATGCGGATGGCAAGACCGGTGACGGCGCGGGCATTCACGTGCAGATTCCGGTGTCGTTCTTCTACGATCAGATCGACCGCACTGGTCACGCCCCCCGCAAGGACGAGCTGATTGCCGTGGGCCAGGTGTTCCTGCCGCGCACGAACTTTGGCGCGCAGGAAGCCTGCCGGACCATCGTGGAAACCGAAGTGCTGCGCATGGGGCATTATATCTACGGCTGGCGGCACGTGCCGGTGAACGTCGACTGCTTGGGGGAAAAAGCCAACGCGACGCGGCCCGAGATCGAGCAGATCCTGATCTCGAACGCCAAGGGCGTGGACGAGGAAACCTTTGAACGCGAGCTTTACGTGATCCGCCGCCGCATCGAAAAGGCCGCGGCCAGCGCCGGGATCAACGGACTTTACATCGCGTCACTGTCCTGCCGGTCGATCATCTACAAGGGCATGATGCTGGCCGAGCAGGTGGCGGATTTCTATCCCGATCTGCAGGACGAACGGTTTGAATCGGCCTTCGCGATCTATCACCAGCGCTATTCCACCAACACCTTTCCGCAGTGGTGGCTGGCGCAGCCCTTCCGCATGCTCGCCCACAACGGCGAGATCAACACGCTCAAGGGCAACGTCAACTGGATGAAAAGCCATGAAATCCGCATGGCCTCGGCGACCTTTGGCGACATGGCCGAGGATATCAAGCCGATCATCGCCAACGGCGCGTCCGACTCCGCCGCGCTTGACGGGGTGTTCGAGGTGCTGGTGCGCGCGGGCCGGTCGGCGCCGATGGCCAAGACCATGCTGATCCCTGAATCGTGGTCCAAGCAGGCCATTGAGTTGCCGCAGTCGTGGCGCGACATGTATTCCTACTGCAACTCGGTGATGGAGCCGTGGGACGGCCCAGCCGCCCTGGCCATGACCGATGGCCGCTGGGTCTGCGGCGGGCTGGACCGCAACGGCCTGCGCCCGATGCGCTATGTCGTCACCGGCGACGGGCTGCTGATCGCCGGATCCGAGGCTGGGATGGTCCCGGTGAACGAAGGCACGGTGCGAGAAAAGGGCGCGCTGGGCCCAGGCCAGATGATCGCCGTCGACATGAAAGAGGGCAAGCTTTACCACGACGTCGAAATCAAGGACCGTCTTGCGGGCAATCAGCCATTCGGTGAATGGGTCGGCAAGATCAATGAACTTGATTCCGCGATGGCCAAGATCACCGAAAAGCCGATCTTCGAAGGCGCGGAATTGCGCCGCCGTCAGATCGCCGCCGGTTACACCATCGAAGAGCTCGAGCAGATCCTCGCCCCGATGGCCGAGGACGGCAAGGAAACGCTGGCGTCGATGGGCGATGACACGCCCTCTGCGGTGCTTTCGAAGAAGTACCGCCCGCTGTCGCACTATTTCCGCCAGAATTTCAGTCAGGTGACGAACCCGCCGATCGACAGCTTGCGCGAATTCCGTGTGATGAGCCTGAAGACCCGGTTCGGCAACCTCAAGAACGTGCTCGACGAATCCTCGGCCCAGACTGAAATTCTGGTGCTCGACAGCCCGTTCGTGGGCAACGCGCAGTTCGACGATCTGAGCACGCATTTCAACGCCGGCATGGTCGAGATCGACTGCACATTCCCCGTGGGCGCGGGCAAGGACGCGCTGCGCCACGGGTTGGAGCGGATCCGCGCAGAGGCCGAGGATGCGGTGCGCTCGGGCGCGGGGCATCTGAACCTGACCGATCAGCACCAGTCCGAAGACAAGGTCGCGATGCCAATGATCCTGGCCACCAGCGCGGTGCACAGCCATCTGACGCGCAAGGGCCTGCGGACCTTCTGTTCGCTCAATGTGCGCAGCGCCGAATGCATCGACCCGCATTACTTTGCCGTGCTGATCGGTGCCGGTGCCACGGTGGTCAACGCCTACCTCGCCGAGGACAGCCTGGCCGACCGCATCAGCCGCGGTCTGCTTGACCTGAGCCTGACCGAAGCCGTGGCCAAGTACCGCGAGGCGGTGGATCAGGGCCTGCTCAAGATCATGTCGAAGATGGGCATCTCGGTGATCTCGTCCTATCGTGGCGGCCTGAATTTCGAGGCCGTTGGCCTGAGCCGCGCGATGTGTGCGGAATACTTCCCCGGCATGATCAGCCGGATCAGCGGCATCGGTGTCAGCGGCATCCAGACCAAGGCCGAAGAGGTGCACAGCCTCGGGTTCCGCGGCGGACGTGACGTGCTGCCCATCGGCGGTTTCTACAAGGCGCGCAAGACCGGCGAAACCCATGCCTGGGGCGCGCAGACGATGCACCTGATGCAGGCGGCCTGCAACAAGGCCAGCTATGAGCTGTGGAAGACCTATTCCAAGGCGATGCAGGCCAACCCGCCGATCCATCTGCGGGACCTGCTGGCGATGAAACCCATCGGCCCCGCCGTGCCACTGGAAGAGGTGGAAAGCATCACCTCGATCCGCAAGCGGTTCGTGACGCCGGGCATGTCGCTGGGTGCGCTGAGCCCCGAGGCGCACAAGACGCTGAACGTTGCGATGAACCGCATCGGTGCCAAGTCCGACAGCGGCGAGGGCGGCGAGGATCCGGCACATTTCGTGCCCGAACCCAACGGCGACAACCCGTCTGCCAAGATCAAGCAGGTGGCGTCGGGCCGGTTCGGTGTGACGGCGGAATACCTCAACCAATGCGAAGAGCTTGAGATCAAGGTGGCCCAGGGCGCCAAGCCCGGTGAGGGCGGCCAGCTTCCGGGGATGAAGGTCACCGACCTGATCGCGCGGCTGCGCCATTCGACCAAGGGTGTCACCCTGATCAGCCCGCCGCCGCACCACGACATCTATTCGATCGAGGATCTGGCGCAGCTGATCTACGACCTCAAGCAGATCAACCCGCGCTGCAAGGTGACGGTCAAGCTTGTGGCGTCCAGCGGTGTCGGCACGATCGCGGCGGGTGTGGCCAAGGCCAAGGCCGACATCATCCTGATTTCCGGCCATAACGGCGGTACGGGTGCCAGCCCGGCGACCAGCATCAAATACGCCGGTCTGCCCTGGGAAATGGGCCTGACCGAAGCGCACCAGGTGCTGTCGATGAACAACCTGCGCAGCCGGGTCACCCTGCGCACCGACGGCGGTCTGCGCACCGGGCGCGACATCGTCATGGCGGCGATGATGGGGGCCGAGGAATACGGCATCGGCACCGCCGCGCTGATCGCCATGGGCTGCATCATGGTGCGCCAGTGCCAGTCGAACACCTGCCCCGTCGGCGTCTGCACGCAGGACGAGGATCTGCGCGCCAAGTTCACTGGCAATGCCGACAAGGTGGTCAACCTGATCACCTTCTACGCCACCGAGGTGCGCGAAATCCTCGCCTCTATCGGGGCGCGGTCGCTGGATGACGTGATCGGGCGGGCCGACCTTCTGCGGCAAGTCAGCCGCGGCTCGGATCATCTGGACGATCTCGACCTCAACCCTCTGCTGATCAAGGTCGATGGGTCCGACGACATCGTCTATGACCGCGACAAGCCCCGCAACCCGGTGCTGGACACGCTGGATGCGGAAATCGTGCGCGACGCCGCGCGGTTCCTGGAGGAAGGAGAGAAGATGCAGCTGTCCTATGCGGTGCAGAATACCCACCGCACCGTCGGCACGCGCACCAGCAGCCACATCGTGCGCAAGTTCGGCATGCGCAACGCACTGCAACCCAACCACCTGACGATCAAGCTGTCGGGCTCTGCCGGACAGTCGCTGGGGGCCTTTGCCGCACCGGGGCTGAAGCTCGAGGTGTCGGGCGATGCCAACGACTATGTCGGCAAGGGCCTGTCGGGTGGCACCATCGTCGTGCGTCCGCCGATGCATTCGCCGCTTACCGCGTCGGACAATACCATCATCGGCAACACCGTGCTTTATGGCGCGACCGAGGGGTACCTGTTCGCCGCAGGCCGCGCGGGCGAACGGTTCGCGGTGCGCAACTCGGGCGCCAAGGTCGTGGTTGAAGGCTGCGGGTCGAACGGTTGCGAATACATGACCGGCGGGGTCGCGGTGATCCTGGGGGCTGTAGGCGCCAACTTTGGTGCGGGCATGACCGGCGGGATGGCCTATCTGTACGATCCCGATGGCAAGGCCAATGACCTGATGAACCACGAAAGCATCGTGACCTGTCCAGTCACCGTGGATCACTGGCTGACCGAGCTGGAAGAGCTGATCGAACGGCACGCGGCTGAGACCGGCAGCCGCAAGGCGCAGGACATCCTGCAGCATTGGGAGCTGGAGCGCGGCAACTTCGTGCAGGTCTGCCCGAAGGAAATGCTGGACAAGATTCCGCATCCTCTGAGCATCGAAGCCTCGGCGATGCCTGCCGAATAGGTGCCGGATCACGGATCATGAGGGGCCGCGTCGCATGGCGTGGTCCTTTTCCGTCGGGCGGTGTGAAATCGCCCCGGAACCGCCACATTATTCCCAGACTGTCACCCAATTCGGATGCGATCCACTGATTGTCTGGGCGACAAGGACAATGCCCGCGGCGGGCACGCAGATGTTGCATCAATCCCGGATCGCCGAAACGGCGCTCGAACGGCCATCCTCCTCTGTGGCTGTCGACGCCGACCCGGCGCGACATTCGGGCCGTTGGTTGACGAAAAGGGTTTCCCGCATCGCGGTGCCAAAGATAGCATGAGGTCATGGCAAAAGCGCGCGCATCCACCTCCGGAATATCGAAAAAGGCCAAGGCCGCAAAGCCCCGTATCCGTCCGGTGCGCTGGCTTCTGCGCTGGCTGTGGCGCGCGGTTTTCGTGGCGGCGTCCGTGGTCGTGTTGCTGGTGCTGCTCTACAAGGTCGTGAACCCGCCCACGACGATCTACATGGTGCAGGAAGGCCAGCGCCTTGGCGCGTCGGTCGATCACACTTGGGTCGATGCCGACCGGATCGCGCCGGTGATGCTGCGCTCGGTCGTGGCGGCGGAGGATGCGAATTTCTGCACCCACTGGGGCTTTGACATGGATGCGATCCGCGACGCCATCGAAGAGGGGGGCACACGCGGCGCCAGCACGATCAGCCAGCAGGTGGTCAAGAACACGTTCCTCTGGCACGGGCGCAATTATACCCGCAAGGCGATGGAGGCGCTGATCACCCCGGTGATGGAGGCGCTGTGGTCCAAGCGCCGGATCGTCGAGGTCTATCTGAACGTCGCGGAATTCGACGAGGGCGTTTTCGGCGTGCATGCCGCCGCCGACCACTATTTCGGCGTCACGCCGGACCAGCTGAGCGCCACGCAGGCCGCCCGGCTGGCGGCGATCCTGCCCGATCCCAAGGACCGGTCGGCATCGCAGCCCACCCGCTTTGTCCAGCGCCGGGCAAACAGCATCCGCGACGGCGCCGCGACGATCCAGCGCGACGGCCGCGCCGCTTGTTTCGAGGCGGACTGACCGGGGCGCAGGGGGCGGGCCGCGATCAGCCGCGTGACAGCGCCGACCGGATCAGCCCGAACCCGGCAAGTGCGAATAGCCCCGCCGCCGCGGCGTCGATCCAGCGGCGCGCCCGCCGGTATCCCGCCCGGACGCCGCTCACCGAAAAGGCAAGAGCGTAGACGGCATAGATGGCGCAGCCTGCGCCGCTGCACAGGGCGGTGACGATCATCACCTGCGCAACGCCGCCCTGCGCGTCGAGCCCCAGCGACAGCGTTGCCATCCACGCGAGAACGGCCTTGGGGTTGGAGAGGTTCAGCAGAAGACCCTGCCGGAACCAAGCGCTGCGCCCGTTCTGCGCAGCGTCATCGTCCGTCCCCTCCCAGACGCTGCGGGCAGCACCGACGGCAAGCCAGAGCAAGTAGGCGCCGCCGAGGAGCTTCAGCACCGTGAGCCCCTGCGCCGAGGCCTGGAGCAGCGCGCCCAGCCCCGCCGCGGCCACCAGCCCCCAGAACGCCAGGCCAACCGCCAGGCCCAGACTGAACCGCAGGCCCGGGCCGCGCCCGGCGCGCATCGCGACCGTGGCCAGCGCCAGCGTTGCCGGACCGGGGGCCGCAGCGACGACCACAAAGGCCGCTAGGGCGGCCCAGATGCCGATCATGTCCACCATTCCGCTCTTCCTTGTCATGCCGCGTTTCGGGTGCGTCCGACTCTCCCGGCAGCGGCGGCGCAGGTCAAGCGGGCGGGCGCAGGTGCCCGGCGCTTTCGGGCCGGACCCATGCGCGACCAGTTGAACTACCAGCCAATTCGCGGCAAGTAGGGTGGATACGCCGCAACCCCGGATATCCTCCACCATGGCCAAGCTCTACCACGTGCCGCTCTCGCCCTTCTGCCGCAAGGTGCGGTTGAGCCTTGCGGAGAAGAAGATCGAATGCGAGCTGGTGGAGGAGCGTTACTGGGAGAAGGACGCCGATTTCCTGCGCCGCAACCCGGCGGCCAAGGTTCCGGTGCTCAAGATCGACGGCAAGACGATGGCAGAGTCCTTTGCCATCTGTGAATACATCGAAGAGGTGCACCCCGAACCGCCGCTGATGCCCCGGCAGGCCGAAAACCGCTATGAGGTGCGGCGGCTGGTGGGCTGGTTCGACGACAAGTTCCACAACGAGGTCACGTCGAAACTGCTGTACGAGCGGGTCAACAAGAAGGTCATGGGAAAGGGCTATCCCGACAGTTCGAACGTGAAGGCGGGGGCCAAGGCGATCAAGTATCACCTGGACTACATGGCCTGGCTTCTGGATCACCGGCGCTGGCTGGCGGGGGATTCGATGACGCTGGCGGATTTCGCAGCTGCGGCGCATCTGTCGTCGCTCGATTATATCTCGGACGTGGACTGGAACCGCAGCGATACGGTCAAGGACTGGTACGCCAAGATCAAGTCGCGCCCGGCGTTCCGGTCGATCCTGGCCGACCAGGTGCCGGGATTCCCGCCGCCGGCGCATTATGCCGATCTGGATTTCTGATCCGGGGGCGGCATGGCAGGACGGACGCGCGCCTGCGGCGACGCCCCGCCCGCCATCCCGCAGGGCGCATCGATGACGGACCTGAAAGCGCTGCTGCGGGCCGAGGCCGAGACGGCTGGATTCAACCTTTGCCGCATCTGCCGCCCCTGGGACGTGGGCCATGTACCCGAAAGGCTCAGGGCCTTTCTGGACAAGGGCTATCACGGGCAGATGACCTGGCTTGCCGATCGGGCCGAGTGGCGCGGCGCGCCGCAGGTGCTGTGGCCGGAGGCGCGGTCTGTGATCATGCTGGGCGAAAGCTATACGCCCGAACATGATCCCCTGGAGGTTCTGGACCGGCGCGAAGAGGCCGCGATTTCGGTCTATGCGCAGAACCGGGATTACCACGACGTGGTCAAGAAGCGGCTGAAACGGCTGGCGCGCTGGCTGATCGCGCAGGCGGGCGCCGAGACCGAGGTCAAGGTTTTCGTCGACACCGCCCCCGTACCGGAAAAGCCGCTGGGGCAGGCGGCGGGTCTAGGCTGGCAGGGCAAGCACACCAACCTTGTGAGCCGCGACATGGGGTCCTGGTTCTTTATCGGGTCGATCTTCACCACGCTCGATCTGCCGGTGGACGAGGCCGAGGTGGATCACTGCGGCTCGTGCCGCGCCTGCCTTGATATCTGCCCGACCGACGCCTTTCCCGCGCCCTACCAGCTGGATGCGCGGCGCTGCATTTCGTACCTGACGATCGAGCATAAAGGGCCGGTTGATCCGGGTTTGCGGGCGTGGATGGGCAACCGCATCTACGGCTGCGACGACTGTCTGGCGGTCTGCCCGTGGAACAAGTTCGCGCAGCGGGCGCGCGAGGTGAAATATCACGCCCGGCCCGATCTGCTGGCCCCTGATCTCGCGCATCTGGCGGGGCTGGACGATGCAGCGTTCCGGGCGCTGTTCTCGGGCTCACCGATCAAGCGGATCGGGCGCGGGCGGTTCGTGCGCAATGTGCTCTACGCCATCGGCAATTCCGGCGCGGCGCGGCTGCGGGCCCCGGCGCAGGCGCTGTGCGAGGATGTGGACGAGACGGTGCGTGATGCGGCGCGATGGGCCGCGCAACGGTTGGAGAGGGCGTAATGGCGATCCTGTTGGGCGTGGACACCGGGGGCACCTATACCGACGCGGTGCTGATCCGCGACGAAGTCGAGGTCCTGGCCAAGGCCAAGGCTTTGACGACGCGGCACGATCTGGCCGTCGGCATCGGCGCGGCGGTCCGCCAGGTCCTGCAACAGGCGGATGTGGCGGCGGGCGACGTGGCCCTGGCCTCGCTGTCGACGACGCTGGCCACGAATGCGCTGGTCGAAGGGCAGGGCGGGCGGATTGGCCTTGTCTACATCGGGTTCGCGGCGCGTGATCTGGAAACCCACGGGCTCAACGCGGCGCTGGGTGGCGATCCGGTGCTGCTGCTGGCCGGGGGGCACAGCCATGCGGGGGGCGAGGCCGCGCCGCTTGATCTGGCCGTGCTCGAGGAGTGGGCGGGCGCGCAGGAGGTGTCGGCATTTGCGGTGGCCGCGCAGTTCGCGGTGCGCAATCCGGCACATGAACTTGCGGCGCGCGACCTGTTGCGCCGGGTGACCGGACGGCCCGTGACCTCATCGCATGAGCTTTCGGCCAAGCTCGGGGGGCCGAAGCGGGCGCTTACCGCGCTTCTTAACGCGCGGCTGGTGGGGTTGACGCACCGGTTGATTGCCCGGGCCGAAGAGACGCTGCGCGATCTGGGCATTGTCGCGCCGATGATGGTGGTGCGCGGCGACGGGGCGCTGATTTCCGCCGCGCAGGCGCAGGAACGCCCGATCGAGACGATCTTGAGCGGCCCGGCGGCCAGCATCGTCGGCGCGCGCTGGCTGACCGGCGCGCAAGATGCGCTGGTGTCCGACATCGGTGGCACCACCACGGATATCGCGCTGTTGCGGGCTGGCGTGCCGCAGATCGACCCCGCCGGTGCGCAGGTCGGCCCCTACCGCACGATGGTCGAGGCGGTGGCGATGCGCACCCACGGGTTGGGCGGCGATTCCGAGGTGCATGTGATCGGTGAAGGGTTGGCGGGCGGTGTGACGCTGGGACCGCGGCGGCTGATCCCGGTGTCGCTGATCGCACGCGATGCCCCTGACGCGGTGCATGCGGCGCTGGAACGGCAGGCGCGGTCGGTCCTGCCGGGCGATCACGACGGGCGGTTCGTGCGCGCCGTGCCGGGGCAGGACACGGGCGGCCTTGGCGCGCGCGACGCGGCGGTGCTCGAGCGGATCGGCGACGGCGTTCAGCCGCTGGAGGCGGTGCTGCGCAACCGGCTGGAAACACAGGCTCTCCAGCGGCTGGTGGGGCGCGGGCTGGTGCAGGTGGCGGGCGTCACGCCGACGGATGCGGTGCATGTGCTGGGGCGGCTTGGTGACTGGGACGCGGATGCGGCGCGGCTGGCGCTTGGGCTGATGGCCCGGCGGCGCACCGGGTCGGGCGCACGGCTGGCCGAAGGGCCCGAGGCGTTGGCGCAGCGCATCGTCGATCAGCTGGTGACGCAGACCGGGCTGGCGCTGTTGGAGACGGCCTTTGCCGAGGATGGATGGGACGGCGCGCCGGGCGATCTGGCGCGCCATCCGCTGATGCAGGCGGGTCTGCGGGGCCATCGCGGTGTGCTGGGCCTTGATGCGCGGCTGCGCCTGCCGGTGGTGGGGTTGGGGGCCTCGGCCCGGTGCCATTATCCGGCGGTGGGCGACTGGCTGAATGCGCAGGTGGAACTGCCAGAGCATGGCGATGTCGCCAATGCCATCGGCGCGGTGGTGGGGCAGGTCGCGTTCCGGCGCACCGGCACTGTCACCGCCCCGGCCGAGGGACTGTTCCGCGTGCATCTGACCGAAGGGCCGCAGGATCACCGCACCGCCGAGGCGGCGATAGCGGCGTTGGAAGCCGTGTTATCGGCAGAGGCCCGCGCCGAGGCCGAGGCGGCGGGCGCAGGCGATATCGGTGTGACCCTTCGGCGCGAGGTCAAGACCGTCGAGGCCGAGGCCCGCGAGGTCTTTCTGGAAGCTGTGGTTACCGCCGAAGCCTCGGGCAGGCCGCGTATCGCGGTGTGAGCCGGGTCAGGACCCAGCACCTTGTAGATGGGGCGGCGTCGGCCCGGATGAAACCCCGGTCACGCGGTTCTGACCCCGCTGTAACAGAGCTTTGCTTTTGCGCCCGAAACCCCATCTTATGGGGCAGAGATCAAGCAAAGGGGACAAGATGACCCAATATACCAGAGACCCGGACGTGATCGCCTCGCTGACGCCCGAGCAGTTTCGTGTGACCCAGGAAAACGGGACCGAACGCCCCGGCACCGGCGCGTACCTCGACAACAAGGAACCCGGCATCTACGTCGACATCGTCAGCGGTGAGCCGCTGTTTGCCAGCGCCGACAAGTACGAATCGGGCTGTGGCTGGCCCAGCTTTACCAAGCCGATCGAACCCGCGCATGTGAACGAGTTGCGCGACACCAGCCATGGTATGATCCGCACCGAGGTGCGGTCTACCAACGGTGATTCGCACCTGGGGCATGTGTTCCCCGACGGCCCCGCGGATCGGGGCGGGCTGCGCTATTGCATCAACTCTGCCTCGCTGCGGTTCATTCACCGCGACGATATGGAGGATGAAGGCTATGGTGCCTATCTGGATCAGGTGGAGGATGTGGCATGAGTGAACGCGCTGTACTGGCCGGTGGCTGTTTCTGGGGCATGCAGGATCTGATCCGCAAGCTGCCGGGGGTCGATTCGACCCGCGTCGGCTATACCGGCGGGGATGTGCCCAATGCGACCTATCGCAACCACGGCACCCATGCCGAGGGGATCGAGATCATCTTTGACCCCGAGGTGATCAGCTATCGCCGCATCCTCGAGGTGTTTTTCCAGATTCACGACCCGACCACGAAGAACCGTCAGGGCAACGACATCGGTCTGAGCTATCGCTCCGCGATCTATTATGTCGACGAGGATCAGAAAGCCGTGGCCGAGGACACCATCGCGGATGTGAATGCCAGCGGTCTCTGGCCCGGCAAGGTGGTGACCGAAGTCGAACCTGTCGGGGATTTCTGGGAAGCAGAGCCGGAGCATCAGGATTACCTGGAGCGGTTTCCAAATGGCTACACCTGCCATTTCCCGCGGCCCGACTGGGTTCTGCCTCGTCGCGATGCGGCGGAATGATGTGACAATCTGCGCCCCGCCCGACCGGCGGGGCGTTTTGCCGTGATGCTGGCGCGGGTGCCCTGGCCGGGCCTGGCCCTGGGCCTGTTGGTCCTTCTGGTGGCCCCCTTTGCGCTGCACGCGGTCACCTTCGGGGGCGAAGGTCTGGGGCTGGCGCCGCTGCGCGACACCTACCTGCATGCACCGGATGCGCCGCTGGGCAACGCGTCGATCTTTGCGCATATGCTGACCGGCGCGGTGATCACCTTGCTGGTGCCATTGCAACTCAGCAGCACGCTGCGCCGACGGTATCCGTGCTGGCATCGCGGCGCGGGCAGGGTGCTGGTGGTCGGTGCCCTGCTCACGGGCGTGGCCGGATCGGTCTTTATCGTCACCCGCGGCACCATCGGCGGCGCGCCGATGGATGCGGGCTTTCTGCTTTACGGCCTTCTGATGATCGCGGCGGCGCTGCAAACCATCCGTTTTGCCCGGGCCCGTGATTTCATGCGCCACCGCACCTGGGCGCTGCGGCTTTTCGTGTTGGCCATCGGGTCGTGGATATATCGTGTGCACTACGGCCTCTGGTACCTTGCGACAGACGGCGCGGGGTCGAACAAGGCCTTTACCGGGCCGTTCGATCTGGTGCAGAACGTCGCCTTCTACCTGCCGTATCTACTGCTTCTGGAGCTTTGGCTGCGACGGCGCGCGCGACCCGTGGCGCATCTGACGTGACGTTCCGCCGTGACAGGGGCGGCGCAATCGGGTGATGTGGCGCAAACCGAGGGAGGCCGTCCATGTCCGATTATCCGAAGCTGCTGGAACCGCTCGATCTGGGGTTCACCACGCTCAAGAACCGCGTGCTGATGGGATCGATGCACACCAACCTCGAGGAAACCGGCGACTGGAACCGCGTTGCGGAATTCTATGCCGCGCGCGCCCGCACCGACGTGGCGCTTATGGTCACCGGCGGCATGGCCCCCAACCGCGAAGGCGGGGTGTTTCCGGGGGCGGCGGGCCTTTTCACCGATCAGGACATCGCCAATCACCGGATGGTCACCGACCGCGTCCATGACGGCGGCGGCAAGATCGCCATGCAGATCCTGCACGCCGGGCGCTACGCCTACGGCCCCGAATGCGTGTCGGCCAGCGCGGTGAAATCCCCGATCTCGCCCTTCGCGCCGAAAGAGCTGGATGAGGACGGCATCGAAAAGCAGATCGCCGACATTGCCGAGGCCGCCCGCAGGGCGAAGGAGGCGGGCTATGACGGCGTCGAAGTGATGGGGTCCGAGGGGTATTTCATCAACCAGTTCCTCGTCACCCACACCAACAAGCGCACCGACCGCTGGGGCGGCTCTTACGAAAACCGCATGCGCCTGCCGATCGAGGTCGTCCGCCGCGTGCGCAAAGCTGTGGGGCCCCAGTTCATCGTGATCTACCGGTTGTCGATGATCGACCTGGTGCCCAACGGCTCGACCCACGAAGAGGTGGTCGAACTTGCCCAACGGATCGAGGAGGCGGGCGCGACGATCCTCAACACCGGCATCGGCTGGCACGAGGCGCGGGTGCCCACCATCGCCACCTCGGTCCCGCGCGCGGCCTTTGCCTGGGTCACGAAAAAGCTGATGGGCAAGGTCGGCATCCCGATCATCACCTCGAACCGGATCAACACGCCTGACGTGGCCGAAGAGGTGCTGGCGACGGGCTGCGCCGACATGGTCAGCATGGCGCGCCCGTTTCTGGCCGACCCCGAATTCGTATCCAAGGCCGCATCGGGCCGCGCCGCGCAGATCGCCCCCTGCATCGCCTGCAACCAGGCCTGTCTGGATCACACCTTCCAGGGCAAGATTTCATCCTGCCTGGTCAACCCCAAGGCCTGTTTCGAGACCGAGCTGGTGGTGACCAGGACCGACACCCCCAAGACCGTGGCCGTCGTGGGCGCAGGCCCCGCGGGCCTGTCGGCGGCGATCACCGCGGCGGAACGCGGGCACAGCGTCACGCTTTTCGACAAGGCCGACGAGATTGGCGGCCAGCTCAACATGGCCAAGCAGGTGCCCGGCAAGGAAGAGTTCTGGGGCCTGGTGGACTGGTTCCGGACCATGGTCGATCTGCACGGGGTCGAAACCCGGCTGGGACAGGCGGTCGGCGCCGAGGATCTGACCGGCTTTGACGAGGTGATCGTGGCCACCGGCGTGCTGCCGCGTGATCCCGGCATCCCGGGTCAGGACGGCGACAACGTGCTTGGTTATGTCGATGTGCTGCGCGGCAAGGCCCCAGTGGGTCAGCGCGTCGCCGTCGTTGGCGCAGGCGGCATCGGCTTCGACGTGTCGGAATTCCTGGTGCACAACGGCGACAGCCCGACCGAACACCTGCCCGAATGGATGCGCGAATGGGGGGTCACCGATCCGGCCGAGGCGCGCGCCGGTCTGGCCCCCGAAGGTCCGCAGCCTGAGGCCCCGGCCCGACAGGTCACCATGCTTCAGCGCAAGGCGGAAAAGCCCGGCAAGCGGCTGGGCAAGACGACTGGCTGGATCCATCGCGCGGCGCTGCAGATGAAGCGGGTCGAGATGCAGGCCGGTGTGAATTACGAGCGCATCGACGCCGAGGGGCTGCATGTGTCCTATGGCGAAGCCCGGGAACGGCCTGGCGTCATCGCCTGCGACAACGTGGTGCTTTGCGCGGGGCAGGTGTCGGAACGGTCGCTGGCGGACGCTTTGGAGGCGCGCGGCGTGACCTGCCACGTGATCGGCGGGGCGGATGTGGCCGCTGAACTGGACGCCAAGCGCGCCATCGACCAGGGCACGCGGCTCGCCGCCACGCTCTGACCCCCGGCGCCCGGTCGGGTGACGGCGCGACGTCGCGCACAAGGCCAGATGACGCGGAACAGAGCGTCGCGATGCGCGTTCTCTTGGTGAAGGCGGCGGCATGATCCGGCGCCAAACCGAAAGGAGGACGTGATGCCGAGCATTACCGAATCGAAGATCCTGATCCTGTCCACCCACGGCTTTGAACAGTCCGAGCTGGAAGTGCCGCGCGACGAGCTGCGCAAGGCAGGCGCGACCGTCCATGTGGCCAGCCTTGACGGCAAGCCGATCAAGGGCTGGGATACCGACGACTGGGGAAACGAGGCCGAGGCCGATCTTGCCTTGGCTGACGTGAACGTCGCCGACTACGACGCGCTGGTGCTGCCGGGCGGCCAGATCAACCCCGATCTGCTGCGCGTTGAAAACGATGCCCTGAAAACCGTGACGGGCTTTTTCGGCGCGGGCAAGACCATCGCCGCCATCTGCCACGCGCCGTGGATTCTGGTCGAGGCCGGAATTGCCAAAGGGCGCCAGATGACGTCTTACCATTCGATCAAGACCGACGTTCAGAACGCCGGTGCCCACTGGCAAGATGTTGAGGTCATTGCCGACCAAGGCATCGTGACCAGCCGCAACCCCGGCGATTTGTCGGCGTTTGTCGCCAAGATCATTGAAGAGATCGAAGAAGGTGCGCACGACCGTCGGGCCGCTTGAACCCTCTTCCAACGAACGAGAAAGGGCCGCAGTTTCTGCGGCCCTTTTTGCGCCTATTCCACCGTCACGGTGATCTGGTCTGATGTGACCGGCGGATTGTGGGGCACGTGGTTCATGTTCCCCAGAACCAGCTGCAGCGTGTGCTCGCCCGGCTCCAGCTCGATGCTGGTTTCGGTCTGACCGCCGCCGAAATGCCGGTGATTGTCGTCGGACGGTAGCGACGAGGTCAGCTCGTCTTCGCCCATCTCGCCTTCTCCCAGCGGCGGGCGGTCGATCAGAAGGTGATGATGGCCCGTCATCTCTTTCTCGGTGCCCGCCGGGGCCACGCCCATGCCCGACAGGCCGAACCGCAAGGTCAGCGGCGAACTGACGGTATCGCCATCCTCAATCCCGATGAAATAAAGCGACGCATCGGGGTTGGCTTCAGTGTCCTGCGCCAGCACGGGCAGCGCAAGCAGCGACAGGGCCGCTGCGGCCAGGGTCGATTTGAACAGCATATTCTCTCCTCCCAAATGTGGCGATGGCACACCGGAATTCGGGCACCCATCGCTCGCGAATAAGTAGCGCTGCTGTGCCTGACGCCAAGCCGGAGGTTGTTTCCCTCAGCCGGACACTGCCACCAATTACCCTTGTATTGTCCGTCCCGCGCCGCAGTTGTGCCCGAATTCGCCAGCATACAGTGCCTCGTATTTTAATGCTTTGGGAGTGACGGATGGATCGTCTGACGGAAATGGAGGCCTTTGCCATGGTCGTGGACCAGGGGGGCTTTACCGATGCCGCTAAAAAAATGGGGATCTCGAAATCTGCCGTGTCAAAGCATGTGTCGTCGCTTGAGGCACGGCTTGGTGCGCGGCTGCTGAACCGCACCACCCGACGTGTCAGCCCGACCGAGATTGGCCTGGCCTATTACGACCGCGCGCGGCGCGTGCTGAACGACGCGGGCGAGGCGGATGCGCTGGTGACCTCGATGCAAAGCGCGCCGTCGGGGCTTCTGCGGATCAGCGTCGCCACCGATTTCGGCGTCAATCATCTGAGCCCGGTGCTGGGCGACTTCCTGGCCGAATTCCCCGACATCACCGTCAACATGGTGCTGAACAACCGCTATGTTGAGCTGATTTCCGAAGGCTTCGACATGGCTGTGCGCATCGGAGAGCTGGAAGACAGCACCTTGCGCGCCCGCAAGCTGACCGAAACCACCAAGCGGATGATCGCGAGCCCGTCGTATTTCCAGAAATTCGGGCGCCCGCAAAAGATCGATGATCTGAACGAACACAAGCTTCTGCATTATTCCAACCAGGCCAGCGGCAACGTCTGGAAGGTCACCGCACCCTCCGGTGAAAAGCGCCAGGTGCGCACCGCGGGCTGGCTGTCGGTGAACGACGGGCAATCGCTGCTCAATGCGTGCGTGGCCGGTCTTGGCATCGCCTACCTGCCATCGTTCCTTTACGCCGATGCGATGGAACAGGGGCTGGTCGAGGATGCGATTCCCGATCTTCCGGCCGAGACGCAAGGCATCTACGCCGTCTATCCGCCGGGGCGGTTCACCCAGCCCAAGGTTCGCGCCTTCATCGACTTTCTGGTTCACGCCTTTGCCGACAAGGGACCCGTCGACTGGAAGGTCTGAGTTTTCCCAGCCTTTTCAAGGCCACCTTGCGCCCCGGCTTTGGCTGGGGCGTTTTCTTTTGCAGGGTCAATTCTCGGGCAGGACAACCGCCTCGATCCGGCGGTTGAGCGCACGGCCCTCTTCGGTGAGGTTCGTGGACAGCGGCGAAAGATAGCCCACCCCGTCCGCCGACAGACGGCCCGGCGCGATGCCGTGACGGTCGATCAGGTACCGGACCGCGGCGCTGGCACGACGCCGCGACAGGGCGATATTGGCCTCGAGCGATCCGGTGGCGTCTGTATGCCCGACAAAGACGATCCGGCGGTCGGGATTGGCCGCCATGTATTCCGCGATCTGTTCCAGCGACGGTATCGCCGCGTCGCCCAGGTCGAACGACCCGATGGCAAACTCCAGGTCCAGAAGCGCCACATGCCCGGTGCTGTCCAACCGCCGGGCCAGCTCCTCGGTGCTTTGCGACAGGACGGGGCGCTGGCTGGTGGTGACCGTGACCGGCGCCGTGGTGGCCGCGTCGGTCAGGCGGATGATCTGGATGAACGCCGCCGCCGATGACCGGCTGACCAACAGGCTGACCGCATCGGTGGCCTCGCCGGGTTTGCGCGCCGATAGAAAGCGGTAATCGCTGAGGTTCACGTACATCGCCGGGCCGGGCAGCACTTCGGTCTCGAACCGGAAATCGAAACCGCCGCAGGCCGCGGCGCTGCATTCAAAGATCACCTCGTACCCCGCCGCTTGAAGCTGGTCGCGCAGCGGTGCCAGGATCTGCAGGGTCGTGGCGCTTTGCCCGTCCACCCGCCAGGCCTGCCGGGTCTTGGCCCCTTCGATGCGCAGCGCGGCGATGCCCTCTTCGCCCGTCCAGGGGCCGATGGGCAGCCGGTAGCTGGCCGCGTCGGATGTTGATTCCATCTGCAGCCGCGCGCCCCCGGGCAGTGCCAGTTCGGCAGCCCAGGCCGGAGCAGCCAGGAAGCACGCGGCCAAAAAGGCCCTAGCGCGCCTGCGCGTGGTAGTCGTCATTGGGGCGCATGTCGGTGGCAGAGGCGACGCGGTTGGTCATGTTGAAGAATCCCGCGACGTTGGCGATGTCCCAGATGTCGCGGTCGCTGAACCCGGCATCGCGCAGGACGGCGCGGTCGGCCTCGACCACCTCGGCGCTGGATCTAGTGATCTTTTCGGCAAAGCCCAGCATCGCGGTCTGGCGTGGGTCCAGATCGGCCACGCGCCAGTTCATCACCATCATCTCGCCCAGCTTGGGATCGCCGGACAGCTGGCGGACGGCGGCACCATGCGCGGTCAGGCAGTAAAAGCACTTGTTCACCGACGACACGACCACCGCGATCATCTCGCGCTCCAGCTTGCTCAGGCCCGAGTCGGCCAGCATCAGATCGTTGTAGAGCGCGGTAAAGGCGTTGAGCTTGTCGATGTCGAAGGCATAGGCGCGCAGGACGTTGGGGATCATGCCCAGCTTGTCCTGGCAGATGTCGAAATACTTTTGCGTCTCGGGCGGCAGCGGATCGACCATCGGCAGGTCGAGCGCGGTGGGCATGTCCTTGGTCACGTCAGGGGCCTTCCGGGTTGGGCAGGATGCGATAGTGGTACTGTCCCACAGCCGTCATGCCGAGGGAAGCATAGAGACCGTTGGCCCCGTCATTGGCCTGTGTACAGAGCACCGACATCCAGGCCGCCCCCTGTTTCTCGGCCCAGATCGCGGCGCAGCGCATCATCCAGTCGCCCAGACCCTTGCGGCGGTGCGCGGGCGCGATTTCCAGCGCGTGCACCATGGCGATGTCACCGTGCAGCGCGCAAAAGCCCGCCCCTGCCGGTTTGTCGCCGGTGCGCCCGAAAATCCCGGTCTTGGGCCCGGTGACACGGGCCATGACGCGCAGCCGGTCGGGCCCGATGCCGCCCGCGGCCCAGATCTCGCGCATGATGGCCAGCGGCTCCCAGATCGCGAAGGCCGTGACACGGGGCAGGGGTTTGTCGGTCAGTTTCGCGATCGGGCAAAGCCAGAGGGTGACCGGGTCGATCACCTGATAGCCGCGCGCGGCCAATGCGGCGTCCAGCGCGTCCTCTCCCTGCCGGATCATGAAAAGCGGGGTCTGGCCAAGCATCCGCATCGCCTGTTCGGCGGCGGGCACATCGTCGGTCTGCCAGTCGCCCTGCGCCGTGGCCGCTGACACCCGTTTGCCGCCGCCCGCCCCGTCGCGCAGCACCCAGGGGCCTGCGTCGGTGCGCGCTGCGGGCGGCCATGTCGCCTCGGTCACGTCGTAAAGCGTCTGCGCGTCGGGGGTCATTCCGGGAACAGCTTTGACAGCCGTGCCATGGCGGCGTCGATCCGCGCGCCATCGGTGCCCCGGATCACGATATTGGCGCCATAGATGCCGTCTTTCTGATAGGGATAGGACCCGATCGAAAGGTCGGGAAAGTCTTGTGCCAGTTCGCCCAACGGCCCCGCGATATCGCCTTCGCCGCGCTGGATCCGCAGGGTCTGGCTCAGCAGCGGCTGGCCGCCGGTCAGCGTCGGCAGGACCGACGCGACCATCGCCTCAAACACCGCGGGGACACCGGCCATCACGTGCACGTTGCCGATGGTAAAGCCCGGTGCCACCGACACCGGGTTGTCGATCAGCGTGGCCCCGTCCGGAATGCGCGCCATGCGCAGGCGCGCGGCGTTCAGCTCGGACCCCTGGCGGTCGTAATGCGCCTGCAGCAGCGCGCGGGCATCGTCGCGCACGTCGATCCCGACGCCAAAGGATGCGGCGACGCAATCGGCGGTGATGTCGTCATGGGTCGGCCCGATCCCGCCCGAGGTCACGACGTAATCATGCGCCGCGCGAAGCGCGTTCAGGGCCGCGACGATGGCATCGCGGGTGTCGGACACGATGCGCACCTCGCGCAGGTCGACGCCATGTTTGGCCAGTTCCTGCGCCAGGTAATGCATGTTGGCGTCCCGGGTGCGGCCCGACAGGATTTCGTCGCCGATGACCAGCATGGCGGCGGTGGGGTTGGACATCGGGGGTGTTCCTTGCGTGGTGTTCCCGACAGGTATAGTGCCCGCTGCATGCGCTTTCAAACCCCTCTGATCCCGGCCACGCTGATCCGCCGCTACAAACGCTTTCTGGCCGATGTGCGGCTCGAAGACGGGGCCGAGGTAACGGCGCATTGCGCCAATCCCGGCTCGATGATGGGGCTGGCGGACCCGGGCATGCGGGTCTGGCTGGAACCCAACGACGATCCCCGGAAAAAGCTGAAATTCGGCTGGCGTCTGGTCGAGGTGCCGGGCGGCATGGTCGGGGTGGACACCAGCCTGCCCAACCGGATGCTGCGCGCCGCCTTGGAGGCGGGCGCTGTCGCGGGGCTGGACGGCTACGACGCGGTGCGGCCCGAGCAGAAATACGGCATCGGCAGCCGTATCGACTTTCTGTTGCAGGGCGCGGGACGGGCCGACGCCTATGTCGAGGTCAAGTCCGTCACCCTGTCGCGCCAGCCGGGGCTGGCGGAATTTCCCGACAGCGTCACCGCGCGCGGCGCCAAGCATCTGGCCGAACTTGCCACGGTGGCGCAAAACGGGGCGCGGGCGGTCATGCTCTACCTCGTGCAGCGCAATGACTGCAGCCGCGCGACCCTTGCGGGCGACATCGACCCGGCCTATCTGCACGCCTTCGGGCAGGCGCGCCGCGCCGGGGTCGAGGTTTTGTGTTTCGGTTGTGACATCACGCCAGACGGCGTCTGGCTGGGCCAATCGCTGCCCTTCGATGTCCCATATGCAAGCTAACACCCCGCCCGGCCTGCGAAATAACGCAAATCGCCCAAGGTTGACGCAAAACGCCGACGGGTCAGCTTGCCGCGCCGCCCCCACTGGCGCTGCGGCGAAAATGGCACTAAATAGCCCATAAGGCACGAATAAGGAGGCGCAGTTCGTGAACCAGGACACGCGCGGCCGTCTGACACGCGACGGCATCCGCATCTACGATCAGGCTGACTTTGCCGGCATGCACAAGGCCGGTGAGCTTGCTGCGCGCATCCTTGACGAGGTGGCGGATCAGATCTTTGTCGGTCAGACCACCGGCGCCATCGACGCCTTCATCGAACGGCGGGTCGAGGAAGAGAACGCGATCTCGGCCACCATCGGCTACAAGGGCTACAAGCACGCCAGCTGCATCAGCGTCAATCACGTGGTCTGCCACGGCATTCCCGGCGACAAGAAGCTGAAGGACGGCGATATCCTGAACATCGACGTCACGGTGATCGTCGATGGCTGGTACGGCGACACCAGCCGGATGTACGTGGCCGGAAAACTGGCGCGCAAGTCGGAGCGGCTGATCCAGGTCACCCACGACAGCCTGATGAAGGGGATCGAGGCGGTGCGCCCCGGAAACACCTTTGGCGACATCGGCCACGCGATCCAAAGCTATGTCGAGGCGCAGCGCATGTCGGTGGTGCGCGATTTCTGCGGTCACGGGCTGGGCCGGGTGTTCCACGCGCCGCCCAATGTGCTGCATTACGGTCGTCCCGGCACCGCCGCGGTGCTGGAAGAGGGCATGTTCTTCACCATCGAGCCCATGGTTAACCTGGGCCGCCCGGAAACCAAAGTTCTGTCCGACGACTGGACGGCGGTGACCCGCGACAAGTCGCTGTCGGCACAGTTCGAACATTCCGTGGGCGTCACCGCCGACGGCTGCGAGATCTTCACGCTTTCGCCCGGCGGACGCTTTCACCCGACCTACCAGACCTGACCCGGCGCGCCCATTGAAGTGCGCTGCGTTCGCGGATGCGTTGGGGACTGTGCGCCTGCGGCGTTTCCCCCAAGGTATCGCATGCTAGATGGCAGGTTAACGATCCCGACAGGACATCCCCAATGGGCACGGAAAACCGGTTTCTGATCACGCTGCTTTCGGCCTGCAACTTTGTCATCGGCATGGGGGCCTTTGTCGTGATCGGCCTGCTGTCCCCGGTCGAGCAGGCGCTGGGGGTCACCACCGCGAAGGCCGGCTACCTGATGACGGTCTATGCGATCGCCTATGCGATCCTGTCGCCGCTGCTGGTGTCATGGACCGGGGCGCTGGGGCGCAGGCGGGTGCTGGCCATCGGGATGGGCCTGTTCGGACTGGGCGCGCTGGCCTCGGCGCTGGCACCCGGGATCGGGTGGCTTTACGCCGCGCGGGTGGTAATGGCGGCGGGGGCCGGCATGTTCACGCCGGTGTCGGCGGCGGTGGCCGCGGGGCTCAGCGCGCCCGAGGAACGTGGCCGCGTTCTGGCCGCGGTGGTCTTTGGCCTGACGCTGGCGCAGGTCTTCGGCGTGCCGACGGGATCCTGGGTGGCCTACACCTTTGGCTGGCGGGTGGCATTCTGGCTGGTGCTGGCGCTCGCAGTCGTGGCGCTGTGGCTGGTCTGGACGCGGGTGCCCAGGGGCCTGCGGTTCCAGCCGGTGACGCTGGGCGATCTGGGCAAGGTATTGCGCAACGGGCTGGTGATGGGCGCGGTGCTGTTCACCGCCTCGTTCCTAGGGTCGATCTACGTTCTTTTCACCTACTTCCAGCCACTGCTGAGCGACACCATGGGCTTTGGCCGTGATGGCATCACGCTGGCGCTGCTGGTCTTCGGCCTTGGGGCGGTGGCGGGCAATGTGCTGGGCGGGTTCATGGCCGACCGCATCGGGCCGGTGCGCACGCTGGTGGTCCTTTGCCTGGCGCAGATCGTGATCCTGCCGGTGTTTTCGGCCCTGCCGATGCCGCAATGGCTGCTGTTTGCGGTTATCTTTGTCTGGTCAGTCTGCGGCTGGTCGTTCATGGCCGGACAGCAGTTGCGGCTGCTGGGGCTGGCGCCGCAAAGCGCGTCGGTGGTGCTGGCGCTCAATGCCGCGGCGATCTACGTGGGGTCTGCCGCGGGATCTGCGGTGGGGGCGCAGGTGCTGCACCTGACCGGGCCGGGCCTGCTGGGCGTGGCGGCCAGCATCGCGATGCTGGCCACGCTGGGGCATATCCTCTGGTCGCACCGGGCGGCGACGCTCAGCTCTCGAACGTCCAAAGCGCCGGGATAAATCGGTAGGCGTCGCCTTCGCGCATGACATGGCCCACGCCCGGGAAGGGGAAGTGATAGCCGATCACCGCCATGCGGTCCGCCGCTGCCATGTCCAGCAGCCGCGCGCGGGTGGCGACGGTCTGGTCGCCGTCCATGTCGAATTCGTTGTACCAGTCCGGGCGGGCAAAGCTCAGATAGGCATGGCTCAGCGCGTCGCCGATGGCCAGCAACTGCTGGCCATCGCTTTCGACCACGACGCTCATGTGCCCCGGCGTATGCCCGGGCGTGTCGATGACCCGGATGCCGGGCGCGACCTCGTCGCCATCGGCGAGAAGCGTCCATTCGGCGCCGTCGACGGTGATCGAATTCACCGCCCCCAACACGAACTGCTGCATGTCCTGCGGGACCTGATTCACCAGATCGTCCTGCATCCAGAAATCCCGCTCGGCCGCGCCGATGAACTTTTGTGCGTCGGGAAGAATCGCCTCGTCGAAATCGTCGCGAATGCCCCAGATGTGATCGGGATGCGCGTGGGTGATCACCACATGGGTAATGCTGTCGGGATCCACGCCCGCCGCGTCGAGGTTGGCCATCAGCCGCCCGGCGGTGTCCAGAAAGCGGTTGCCCGATCCGACATCCACCAGAACCTTGGCCTCGCCCAACTCGATCAGCAGGTGGTTGGTGTGGGCGTAGTTGGTTTCGGGCGAAAGGAAATGCGCGGTCAGGAAGGCCTGCACCTCTGCCGGATCGGCATTGACGCCGATCCCCGAGACCGGCAGCGACAGCGACCCGTCCGAGATCACGGTCATCTTCGCCTGCCCCAGGGTGAAGCGCATGTAGGTGGGGTTGGGTCCGGCCGGCGCGCCCAGCTGCGCCGAATAGGCGGTCACCGGCAAGGTCAGCGCGGGCATGGCGGCGGCCATGCGAAGCAGGGTACGGCGGCTGGGGGTAAAGGCAGGCATCGGTGACTCCATCTTCTATTCAGAAAGTTGAATTTGAGGATAGATGGATCGCGCTCAAATACCAGATGAAATTCAGTGGGGGGAGCATCCGGTCGGATTTCCCCGTGACAGGGCGTCAGGGTCGGCGCTGGTCCGGAGGCGTCAGGTTGGCAGCCTTGGCATCGTCGGACCGGCGCCAAAGCTCGTACAGAAGCGTGGTGTGGTTGGCGGCGGTGATGCTGTCCTGGATCAGCACGGGGCCCGCGCTGGGGCGTGGGGGCCGGACCTTGTCGGCCGTCTTGGGCACCGGTGCGAACAGGCTGAAGAAACTGGCGGCAAACGTGGTCATGGTTGGAAAGTAGCGCAGAGGGCGCTATCCGCCAAGGTCGTCCGACGGGGGCGCGCTGTATTCCAGAACCGTCACATGCGTGTCGCCGTATCTGCGCGCCTCCAGCAGGTCGAACCCGGCGGGCGCGGCCTGCGGTGCGCTTTCTTCCCAGACGATGAGGGCGCCGTCGGCGATCCAGCCCCCCGCCCTTGCCGAGGCCAGCGCCCGGGCCCCCAGCCCCTTGCCGTAGGGCGGATCAAGAAAAAGCAGGTCGCAGGGCGCATCGGCCATGGGCAGCCGCGTCGCGTCGCAGGCCAGCAGCCGCGTCTGTCCCGTGGCCGCCAGAAGGGCAATATTCCTGCGGATCAGCGCCTGTGCCTTGCGCCCGTCATCGGCAAAGGTCACATGCGCCGCGCCGCGCGACAGCGCCTCGATCCCCAGCGCGCCGGTGCCTGCAAAAAGGTCCAGCACCCGGGTACCGTCGAACGGATCGCCGAACCGCCCGCCCGCCAGCATGTTGAACAGGCTTTCGCGCACCCGGTCGGTGGTGGGGCGCAGATGCGCGCCCGGATCGCCCTTGCCGACCGACACCAGCGCCCGGCCGCGAAACTGACCGGCAATGACCCTCACGCCTTCAACAGCGCCTTGAGGTCGGTCTGCGTGTCGCGGATCGCGTCGGGATGCGGGGATTTGCCCATTTCGATCAGCCGCTTGCCGACCATGTACGACCGCGGGTCGTTCATCGCGTCCAGCGCCAGCAAGGTGTCCCCTGCGTAATACCAGTAGGACACGCTGTCGCCGGGCCCCTGCCGGGTGACGATCCGGTCATAGCCGGTGTTCAGCCCCGCGATCTGCAGCTTCACGGTGTACTGATCCGACCAGAACCAGGGGGCCGCCACATAGGGCCGTTCGGCGCCCAGGATGTTGTCGGCCACCACCTCGGCCTGGTCGATGGCGTTGCCGACGCTTTCCAGCCGGATGCGCCCGTTCTTCCACGGGAAGGACGCGCAGTCGCCTGCCGCCCAGATCGACGGATCGGATGTGCGGCCGTAGGCATCGCTCTTGATCCCGTTGTCCAGTTCGAGACCCGCATCGCGGGCCAGCCCTTCGCAAGGGATGATGCCCACGCCCACCAGCACGAAATCCAACTCCAGCACCTCGCCGGTGCTAAGCTCTGCGCCAGTGACCTTGCCGTCGCCCAGCAGCCGTTTCAGCCCGGTGCCTTCCTTGAGGTTGACGCCGTGCCGGGTGTGCAGGTCGCGGAAATAGTCCGAGGTTTCGGGCGCCGCCACACGTTTCAGGATGCGATCCGACGCCTCGACCAGCGTGACCTTCAGGCCCAGTTTGGACGCGACCGCTGCCGCCTCGAGCCCGATATAGCCGCCGCCCACGATCAGCACCCGCGCGTCGCGAACGAAATGCGGGGCCATCGTGTCGACGTCGTGCAGGGTGCGCAGGGTGAACACGCCGTCCAGATCGCCGCCAACCTCGGCAGGCAACCGTCGCGCGGTCGATCCGGTCGTCAGTGCCAGCTGGTCGTAGGGGATCACGTCGCCGCCTTCGCGCGTGACGGTCCTGGCCGCGCGGTCGATCGAGATGGTCGAGGTGCCAAGCTTCAGGTCGATGTCGTTGTCGGCATAAAAGCTTTCGGGCCGCAGCAGCAGCCGTTCCTGGGTCATTTCACCCAGAAGATAGGCCTTGGACAGCGGCGGGCGCTGATAGGGCGGCGCCGGGTCGTCGCCAATCAGGGTGATCTTGCCTTCGAACCCCTGCTTGCGCAGACGCGCCACCAGCGCCGCACCGGCCTGTCCCGCGCCGATCACCACGACATCGCCCATCGCTTCCCCCTTTGGATTGCTGTTGGTGTTTGCCTGGGGCACCCTATATCCCGAAGGTCAGACAACGCAATTCAACGAAAGGGACGGATATGGCTATTTCGACGGGGGACACGCTGCCCGAGGCAAATCTGGTGCGCATGGGCGACGACGGCCCCGAAACGGTGGCGCTGGCGGACCGGCTCAAGGGGCGCAAGGTCGTGGTCTTTGCCGTGCCCGGCGCCTACACCCCGACCTGCCATTCGGCGCATGTGCCCAGCTTCATCCGGACCAAGGGCGACTTCGACGCCAAGGGCGTGGACGAGATCATCTGCATCTCGGTCAACGATCCCTTCGTGATGAAGGCCTGGGGCGAGGACACCGGCGCCTCTGTCGCGGGGATCACCATGCTGGCCGATGCCGATTCTGCGTTCACCAAGGCCATCGGCATGGATTTCACCGCGCCCCCGGTGGGGCTGATGAACCGGTCCAAGCGCTATGCGATGCTGGTCGAGGATGGCAAGGTCACGGCGTTCCTGCCCGAAGAAAGCCCCGGCACCTGCGAAATCTCGGCCGGGGAATCGCTGCTGGCGGCGATCTGATATCTGACGTTCGCCTTGTTCCGTGCCCGGGTGATGCCCCCGGCGCGGAACACGGCGAAAGGTGGCCGCTTCTGTCAGAGAATCCCCTCGTAGATCGGGCCAAGGGTCTCGGTTTCGAACAGCGACGACACCGAGGTGCCGTTCCAGATGTTCAGGATCGCCTGCGCGAAAAGCGGCGCGGTCGGGACGATACGGATGTTGTCTGCCCCCGCCACGGCGTCGGTCGCCTGGATCGAATCGGTGATCACCAGCGATTTCATGACCGATTTCGTCACCCGGTCGACCGCCGGGCCCGACATCACCCCGTGCGAGATATAGGCGTGCACCTCGGTCGCGCCGTGTTCCATCAGCAGATCGGCGGCCTTGCAAAGCGTTCCGGCGGTGTCGCACATGTCATCCACGATGATGCAGCGCTTGCCGGTGACTTCGCCGATCACCGTCATTTCGGACACTTCGCCCGCCCGTTCGCGGCGCTTGTCGACGATGGACAGCGGCACGTTGATCCGCTTGGCCAGTTCGCGCGCGCGGGCCACGCCGCCGACGTCCGGTGACACCACCATCACATCCGACATGTCCCCGAAATGCTTGAGGATATCGAGCGCGAAGATCGGAGAGGCATAAAGGTTGTCGACCGGCATGTCGAAAAAGCCCTGAATCTGCGCCGCGTGCAGGTCCATTGTCAGCACCCGCTCGATCCCCGCCTCGGCGATCATGTTGGCCACCAGCTTGGCCGTGATGGGCGTGCGCGCCTTGGTGCGGCGATCCTGCCGGGCATAGCCGAAGTAGGGGATCACGGCGGTGATCCGCGCCGCCGAAGACCGTCGAAGCGCGTCCGACATGATGAGCAATTCCATCAGGTTGTCGTTGGCAGGGTTCGACGTGGATTGCAGAATGAACATGTCCTCGCCGCGGACGTTCTCGAACACCTCGACAAAGATTTCCTGGTCGTTGAACCGTTCGACACGGGCATCGACCAGCCCCACCGACATGCCGCGATAAAGCGACATCCGTTTCGCGATGGCGGTGGCCAGCGGCAGGTTGGAGTTGCCCGAAATGAGCTTGGGTTCGATGACTGTGGGCATTGCGGGCGGCTCCGGCTGTGGCAGTGCGTGGGATTCGTGACGTTGCGCTTCGCTTAGCATGCACATACGGTCCGGCAAAGGCGCAGAACCCCCGGAGGCATCAGATGGCACATATCGAGTATTATTTCGCAACTTTGTCACCGTTTACGTACCTGGCAGGCACGCGGCTCGAAGAGATCGCGGCCAAGCACGAGGCCAGCGTGATGTACAAGCCGCTCGACATCATGGCGCTGTTCGCCCGCACCGGTGGCGTGCCGCCCAAGGACCGGCACCCCAGCCGCATGGAATACCGCGTCCAGGAACTGCAGCGCGCGAAGGTCAAGACCGGGCTGCCGCTGAACCTCAGGCCTGCGCACTGGCCCACCAATCCCGCGCCGTCGTCCTATGCGATCATCGCGGCGCAAAAGGCCGGGGGCGGCGACCTGGGGCAGCTGTGCCATTCGATCCTGCGCGCCTGCTGGGCCGAGGAAAAGGACGTGGCCGACGACGCGGTGATCAAATCCTGTCTCGAGGCTGCGGGCTTCGATCCGGTGCTGGCCGACAGCGGGCTGCTGGCCGGGGCCGACACGTATGTGCAGAACCTCGAGGATGCGGTGGCCGCCGGGGTCTTTGGCGCGCCGTTCTACATCGTCGACAGCGGGCAGCGGTTCTGGGGCCATGACCGGCTGGACGACCTCGACGCCCATCTGAGCGGCGATCTCTGACATGACGGTTCCGCGCATAGCGACCGCCGCACATGTGCGGCGGATGGGGCACGGGACCGCCCCGGCGGTCCTGCTGCATTGTGCGCTGGCGCATGGCGGGGCCTGGGGCGGCGTGATGGCGCAGCTGGGCGGCAGGATTGCGGCGCTGGCGCCCGACATGCCCGGGCACGGGCAAAGCCCGGCCTGGGACGGAACCGGCGACATCTTCGATCTGGTCACGGCGGCGGCTGCGGACTGCCTCGATGCGCCCGCGCATGTAATCGGCCATTCCTTCGGCGCGGTGATCGCGCTGCGGCTGGCGCTGGAGTGTCCGGATCGCGTGCGGTCGTTGATGTTGATCGAGCCGGTGCTGTTCCGGGCCGCACTGACAGAAGATCCAGCGGCGTTCGAGGCCTATTGCGCCTGGGATCGGCCGATGGCCGACGCGATGGAGGCCGGGCGATGGGATGCCGCCGCACAGCACTTCACCGCGTCCTGGGGCACGGGCCAGGACTGGCAGAGCATGAGCCAGGCACAGCGGGATCGCTATGCCGTGCAGATGCGGCTGGTGAATGGCACCCGGCCCGCGCTCATGGACGACCGCGCGGGCCTGCTGGCCCCCGGACGTCTGGAGGGGCTGAGGATGCCGGTCCGCCTGCTGCGCGGTGACGCGACCCTGCCGATCATGACGCCGATCCACCGGGCGCTGGCGCGGCGGGTTCCGGGGGCGCAAAACGAAGTGGTCGAAGGCGCGGGTCACATGCTGCCGATCAGCCATCCCGGGGCCACGGCGCAGCACATTGCAACGCTTCTGGATCGGGTCTGAGCGGCCCCGGCGGGCAGGCGATCAGCGCTTTTCGCCGATCTTCGGTTCGGTCCCGGCCTTCAGCCGCGCGATGTTTTCGCGGTGCCGCCAAAAGACCAGAAGCGTCAGGATGACCCCCAGCAAAAATGCCTCGGTCCGCGCGATCAGGAACATCCAGATGGTCGAGCTTGACGCCGCCAGCAGCGCGCCAAAGCTCGATATCCGCGTCAGCGCCACGCCGGCGATCCACGTGGCGCAACACAAAAGGCCCACGGGCCAGACGAGCGCCAGCAGGATGCCCAGAAAAGTCGCCACGCCCTTGCCGCCGCGGAACCGCAGCCAGACCGGGTAGCAATGGCCCAGAAAGGCCGCGAGCCCGGCGATCTGCGCCGCGTCTTCGCCGGCCATGGCGCGGGCCAGCAGGACCGCCATCGCGCCCTTGACCCCGTCCAGCAGCAGGGTTGCGGCGGCGGCGGTCTTGTTGCCGGTGCGCAGCACGTTGGTGGCGCCGATGTTGCCCGACCCGATGCTGCGCAGATCGCCCAGCCCCATCGCCCGGGTCAGCACGATGCCGAATGGGATCGAGCCCAGAAGGTAGCCGATGACGGCCCAGATCAGGATCTCGAGCGGGGTGGTGGGCGGCGGCATGGCGATCCTCGGGTCAGTGACCGCCCGTGTTTAGCCGAACTGCCGGGCGGATCAAGTTTTGTGCGTTGCGGCGGGGCAAATTGATCGCGCGGCAGAAGATGGATGGCCGGTGTTCCGCACACGCCGCGATTTCGCAGAGCTTGCGCCAAGGTCCGGTTGAGCCTTGACCCCTCTCGTCAGTCTGGGCTGCGTGAGGATTGCCCAAGTGCATGGATTTATGAGACGATTTCTGGTATATCGCCGTCAGCCCTGACGACGATCAAGCGCCTTCTGCAGGGTTCGCGTCCGGGAAAAGCTGCGTGCCGTCGGATTGTAGTTCCTGCATGCGCCTGATCAGCCGTTCGCGGACGTCGCAGGACAACTCCCAGGAGGTATTGGGGTTGGCACAGGCAACGCAGAAGGTCACGATCTGGCCAAAAACGTCCTGGCCGGTGACCAATACCTGATGGTCTTCTTTGCTGCCAACCTGGTCTTGATCCACCTCTTTCAGCACCTCAAAGAACAGGTCGCGCAACTGTGCGATTTCGGCGTCATGCGCCACATGAACTTCGATCTCGCGGATCATCTGCGGTTCTTTGATTGTCCAGTTCTGGAAGGTCTCAGAAACGAATTCGGTCACCGGCACCACCAGCCGAACGCCGGTCCAGACACGCAGCAGGACATAGGTGAAGTTGATCCGCTCTACCGTACAGATATGTCCGTCATAGACCACCTTGTCGCCAATACGGGCGGATTGGTTCAAGGCAATCTGCATCGACGACATGATGTTCGACAGAACTTCGCGCGCCGCGAAACCCAGCACCAGTGTCGCTGCCCCGGCAGAGGCCAGCAGCGAAAATCCGAAGGTGCGGAAGAGATTGGCCTCGGCCAGCACGATCCCCAAGCCCAACAGGAAAATGATCACTATCAGGATCCGGCGGGCGAGCGACACTTTTGTCGCCTTCTCGCGCAGCCCGTCATATTCGGCCAGACGCAGATCGTCGTCGTCAAGCATGACCAGCTGGTCGATGACCCGGTCGACGGCGTTCACGACAAAGAGCAACGCGGACATCACATAGCCAAGCGCGATGACGGGCGGAATCAGCGTGGCGACCGGCCCGGAAAAAACAAAGATGCCGCTGATGATCGAGATAATAAGGGTTATCACGAACAAGACCGCCGGCAAACGCGAGGCAGAGACAAACCTCTCGACAAAGCCATCCCCCGCAGACGCGGCCGCGCGCGACATTGCCCTGTAGGTCAGGAGCCCGCCAAGAGCCGCGATCAAAAGCATGACGGGCAGGCCGATAACCTCCCACCACATCAGGTTCCAGAAGCCGTCCTGACGGGCCCAATCCGGCAGCTTCCGTTCCAATTTCGACGGGCCGAAGACATCATAGAGTTTGTCGATATTCGCAACGGACCGGCGCGAAAAAATCCAGACTGGCGCGTCTTCGCCCACCCGCACGCGGTCAAGATAGATGGGATATGGTCGGTCGTCGATGTCCAGCACCCATAGCAGGATGGAGCGGCGTTCCTGCCCAGCCACAGCACTTTTCGAGGTGGCCGTCGCGTCCAGTGCATCGGGGCGGTCCAGAAGGCTGCCCCAGCTGATCACCACCTTGCGGTCGATCAGGGTGGCCAGCTTCTCGGCCAGTTGTGGACCCTCCGCAGATTGCCGACCGGGTGGAATATTGGCCAGATTCAGCAAATGCGCCGCCTTGTTGAAATCACCAGCGTCCGTAAGATCAAGCATCGCCTCCATCACGGCATGGGGCGAACTGCGGTCAAGCGTGTCAGGCGGTGAATCAAGCCCGGTGTTGAGGCTGTCGATTTCGTAAACGCTCTCTTGCGCTGCGACGGCCTGTGCGGTGATGAAAAGTGCACAGAAAAGGCACGTCGAAAGCAGTTTCAAGGCGTTCAAATGAGGTTTCTCCTGAAGGGGATCAGTCGCAAGACTATTCTGCGTTAACCATTTCAGGATACGTTTCGTTCCCCATCCGCGAGGAGAGGCGGAAAGACCAAGGCTATGCGACCGTCGAAGGGGGCAGGCGGTCGTCGGGGCAGGTCAACGCGCTCCCACGCCGCCAAAGGCAACTTGAATTCGCGATCGACGATGTAGTGCGACAGATCGGCTGCCAGGCGCATCTCGGGGATCGCATCGAGCATGGACAGGGTCGCAAATAGGTCGTTCGTGATACAGTTGCGGTGCGTTTCGAAATGTACGGGCATGCCGATCATCGGGTCCGTGACCGACCGTGTTTAGCCGAACTGCCGGGCGGATCAAGGTGTCAGCGTGGCAAAGGGGGATGAGATGCCCGCCCGCAGGACCATTCGAAATGTCCGCTGTTTTGCGGGGCAGGCGACATCGTTCCAACGGTCACGCGTGGTAGGCCGTTGATCTCGGGGCGAAACTGCGCAAAAACGCGCCATGAGCGCCAATTCCAGCCATCCGGCGATTCCCACGGGGCTTCGCAAGGTCATGCAGGGCAGCCGGGTTTCGCTGTCACTGGCGGACTTTACCCAGCCGGATTGTCCGCTGGTCGCGGTGAACGACAGGTTCTGTGACCTTAGCGGCTATGGCCAGGACGAGGTGCTGGGACGCAATTGCCGGTTCCTGCAACCGACCGGCGGGGCCGGGCCGGTGCGCGACCGGATGCGCGCCTTCCTGAAAGATGCCGATCAGAAGGACGGGAAGTTCCTGATCCCCAATATCCGGCGCAACGGCAAACGGTTCCTCAACCTTGTCTACATGAGCAAGCTTTACCGCGGCGGACAGGTCGCGCTTGTCCTTGGATCGCAGTTTTCGGTCCAGCCCGACGATCGGCGGAAAACCGACGTGTACGATGCAGCGCTTCTTGAAGACCTTCAGGTTATGAAGGATATTCTTGGTGAAACCGCGATGGTTCTGCTTGGGAGTTACGAGTCTTTGGCGTCTTCTCACTCCATCATAGCGCAGGCAAGACTAGAAGGGATCGATGGCGAAGACTGAGGAGGGCGACAACCTCTTTCCGGTTGTTGGTGTTGGCGCGTCTGCCGGTGGGCTTGAAGCTTTGAGAGAGATGTTCGGTGGGCATAAGGGCCCGACCGACATGGCTTTTGTCGTCGTGCAACACCTTGATCCGACGCACGAATCCCTGATGGCCGAACTGATCGACCGCTACACCGCCATGACGGTGCGGCAGGCGGAGGGTAATGAACGGCTCAAGCCCAACCATGTCTACGTGATCCCGCCCGGGTTCGGCCTTGCGTTGCAGGGCGGCATCCTGAACCTGACGGAGTTCAAGGATCCGCGTGGCATGCGGCGACCGATCGACGATTTCTTTGAAAGCCTGGCGCATGACCAAAAGAATCTGGCCGCTTGTGTCATCCTGTCGGGCACCGGGGCCGATGGCAGCCGGGGCCTGCGCGCGATCAAGGAAAACGGCGGGCTGTGTGTCGTCGAGCGGCCCGAAAGTGCGGCCTATGACGGCATGCCGTCCTCGGCGATCAACACCGGGCTGGTCGACATCATTTCCGAGCCGCGCGATATCCTGGGCTACGTCCGATCGTTTTTCCAGCACGGCAGCCTGACCGGCGACAAGGCCGAAGAGAATGGCAATGTCGCCGACAGCGTTGACGAGCTTTGCGATGTCCTGCGCCAGGCCATCGGACACGATTTTTCGCAGTACAAGCGCAGCACGCTCAACCGCCGCATCGCCCGGCGCATGCAGGTGTTGGGGATCGAGGACAGCGCGAAGTATCTTGAACGACTTCGCAGCGGCCCCGAGGAGTGCGATGCGCTCTTTCGCGACCTACTGATCAACGTCACCCGGTTTTTCCGCGACCCCAAGCATTTCGACGCGCTGAACCGGCTTGTCATCGACCCGCTTGTCGCCAACTGTCGCGATGGCGAGGAACTGCGGATCTGGGTGCCGGGCTGTTCGAGCGGCGAGGAAGCCTATTCCATCGCGATGCTCTTTGCTGCGGCGGCCCGGACGCATGGCAAACGGCCCTATGTCCAGATCTTCGCCACCGATATCGACGACAAGATGCTTGAACTGGCGCGAAACGCCACCTACCCGCTGTCGTCGCTGGGGGATATTCCCAAAGAGTATCAGGACGACTTCGTGGATGTCGGGCACGAACGTTTTGCCATCGCGCCGCGGATCACGGACATGGTGCGCTTCAGCGTCCACAACCTCGTGCGCGATCCGCCTTATTCGAAGATCGACCTGATCTCGTGTCGCAATCTTCTGATCTATTTCGAAGACAGCCTTCAGAAGTTGGTCGTGCCGCTTTTCCATTTCGCCCTTCGGAACGACGGGTTGCTTTTCCTTGGATCGTCCGAAGCCATCGGCCGCCACGATGATCTTTTTGAGGTCGTCGACCAGAGCGTCCGTGTTTTCCGGCGGAAGAACGTCAAGAGCAACTACACGCTGAAGCTCACGTCCGAGAACCGGACGACGCAGGCGCGACGGCTGTCTGAAAGTCGCAGTTCCGAACCACAGCGCGCCGACAGCCTTGAGGTCAGCGCGATGCAGATCGTCGCGCAGAAATACGCGCCGGTAAGCTTTCTTCTGGATCGCGAGGGGCTGCTGCTTGACCGCTGGGGCAAGACCGGCCGTTATCTCGATTTCCCCGAACGGCTGGAACGCACGGTGCACGTGCCGACGCTGGCCAAGCCGGGGCTGCGCGAAAAGATCGGCCCGCTGATCCGGCAGGTTGCGGAAACCGGGCGGCGGGCCGGGATCAAGAGCGTCGACGTCCGCACCGATTTCGGCACCCTGGGGGTAAAGGTCGTCTGCGAGCCGGTGCAGGACTACGGGTTTCTGTTCATCATCGAAGAAACCCGGCCCCTGCAAGCGGCCGAATTCGATGATGATGACGATTTTGACGAATTCGAATCCGACGACAACCAGGTGAGATTCCTCGAAGACGAGTTGCGCACCACGCGGTACCGCCTGCGGTCGACCGTCGAAGAGCTTGAGACCACCAACGAAGAGCTCAAGAGTTCGAATGAAGAAATGATGTCGATGAACGAAGAGCTTCAGTCGACGAACGAGGAACTGACCACGGTCAATGACGAGTTGAAAAGCAAGGTCGATCAGCTGACCGTCGCCAATTCGGACCTCAGAAACTTCTTCGACAGCACCCAGCTTGCGGTGCTGGTGGTGGACGCGGGCCTGAACCTGCGCAGCTTCACCGATGCGGCACTCGAAATCTTTCCGATCGACAAGAGCTATATCGGTCGGCCTCTGGACGAGGTGCCGGGCCGGATCGACGGCCGCTCTTACGTCGATACGGCGCGCCGGGCCGCGGGTGAGGGCGAGCAATCCGAAACCAACCTTCATTCCAGCGAACTTGGCGCGGAATATATCCTTCGCAGCATTCCCTACCGCCTCATGGACGGCGAAATCGACGGTGCCACGCTGGTCTTTACCGACGTGACCGAGGCGCTTTCGCTGCAAAGGGATCTGCGCGAGGAACGCGAGCGGCTGCGGCTTGCGCTGGAGGTGGCGAAGATCGGCATCTGGGAATACGAGCCCGCCACCGACCGCACGTTCCTTGATGCCACCGAACGCGAGCTTCTGAACATCGCCGACTACGATTCCGCCGATACGATGGAGCCAATCTTGGCCTCCCTTCCGGCCGATGACCGCGACCGCATCAACCGCGCGCTGCGCATGGCCATCGAGGGTGACCGCGAATTCAACGAAACCTTCCGCATTCCGCTGCCCGATGGCGGGGTCCGGTGGCTGCACGGGCTTGGCAAGCAGATCTCGGTCTACGGGACGCGCAAGTTCATCGGCGTGACCTTCGATATCTCGCACGAGAGGGCGCTGCTGGATCAGCGCGAATTGATGATCCGCGAGATGAACCACCGGGTGAAGAACCTGTTTTCGGTTGTCTCTGCGATGGTGTCCATCGCGGGACAGGAGGCCGAAGATATCGAGGAGCTTGTCCGCACCCTGCGCAACCGGATCCTTTCGCTTGGAAAGTCGCACGCCCTCACCCTTGGCCCGCAGCAGGATGTCGAGAGGCAGGTCAACCTTGAAGAGCTGATCGACACGGTCGTCGCGCCCAACCAGTCCAGCCAGACCATCGAAAAGACCGGCGAGGATCTGACCGTAAACAGCGCGCAGATTACCTCGCTCGCGCTGGTGTTGCACGAATGGGCCACGAATTCGAGCAAGTACGGCGCGCTTTCGGTGCCCGACGGCCGGATCGAGGTGACCTGGACATCGACCGATACGGGCGTGGAACTGGTCTGGACCGAAACCGGCGGGGCCGACACCGCCGAAGGCACCGGGGCGGCTGGGTTTGGCACCCGTCTGGTCACCGCGGCGGCGCGGCAGTTGGGCGGCGAAGCGACCGGCGAGGACACGCCTGACGGCTACCGGCGCACCCTGTCGTTCGAAGCGAGCAGCAAAACGGACTGACGGTTATTCCGCCGCCACCGTTTCGTGCAGCGCGTCGCCGATGGCGTGGGGCGACACCGGTTTTTCGACAAAGGCGCAATCCTGAAACTCGGTCCTGAGCTCTTTGTGCGCGCAATCGGCGCTGGTGAAGACAACCTTGCAACCCTGCGTCCTGAGCTTGCGCGCGACCGGCCAGATCAGCTCGTGCCGGATGTTGATGTCGAGAAGTGCAATATCGGGGACACCCTTCTCCAATGCCGCGAAGGCTTCGGTCAGCGTGGTGCATTCCGAGTGGATGTCGAACCCGGCTTCTTCGACGGTCATCACGATGTCCATGAGCACAAGCGCTTCGTCTTCAACTATCATCACACTTTGATTTGCAGTCATGGGGCCTTACCGGGTTTTCGCCGGCTTCCTTGGCCGCGCTGGGGGTCATCCTGTTGAGAACCCGGACGAGCGCGCGCGGTTCCCAAAAACCTGCTTGGTTTTGTCGGTTTTCAGGCTGACGGGTGAATGCGCCACACGAGCGTCAACCCATCGGTGCGGTCCAGGTCGGGATGCGCGCCGATCAAAGCACCGGGCCGATGGTGCCCACGGCGTTGTTCCAGATCCGCCGCCGATAGGGCCAGGCCAGAACCTGCGCCAGTGCGACAGGATCGGACCGCGACAGATAGTGCTGTTGCCGTTCATGGATCGCGGCTGTCGTGTCCGTGTCCTGCAGCAGGATGTTGTTTTCATAGTTGAGGTCAAAGCTGCGCAGATCGAGGTTTGATGACCCGATCAGGCTGATCTGGCCGTCAATGGTCAGGGTTTTGGCATGCAGCAGGCCGTCGCGGAATTCAAAGATCAGGCACCCTGCCTCGAGCAGCTTGCGATAATAGCTTTGGCTGGCCGCGGCGACGATCCAGCTATCGTTCACCTTGGGAAAGATCAGCGTCACCTTCACCCCGCGATGCGCGGCAGAGCAGAGCGCCTCGAACACGGTGGCGTCCGGCACGAAATACGGCGTCGACAGCGTGAGCCGATGCCGGGCGGTAGCGATCAGGTTGGCGAAAAGCTGCGGCGTGGCCCCCCGCCGTTCGGTCGGGCCGTCGCCCATGACCTGTGCCGGAAATCCCCCGGGAACCGGGTCGGCGCAAAGCTTGATGTCGTCCAGCGCGGCGCCGGTGGTCTGCATCCAGTCACTGGCGAACAGCAACTGGTTCTGCGCGACCACCGGCCCTTCGAAGCGCAGCATGATGTCGACCCAGGGCGCGTATTTCGCCTTGATGCGAAATTCCGGATCGGCGGAATTGCGGCTGCCGCAATAGGTGATGCGCCCGTCGATGACGGTGATCTTGCGGTGATTGCGCAGGTCAAGCCGACTGGTCAGGATGGTTTTGACCGGGTTTTCCAGCGACAGCGCCACGGCCAGTTCGACACCCGCCTCTCTCATCCGCTGCCAGAGCTTCGATTTGACCAGGGCGCGCGAGCCCAGACCGTCGGCCATGGCGCGGCAGGTCACGCCGCGCCGCGCCGCCCGCATGAGCGCCTCGGCCACGGCCGTGCCGGTCCCGTCTTCCAGCCAGATGTAATAGAGCACGTGCACATGGTCCTGCGCCGCGTCGATATCGGCCAAAAGCCGGTCCCGCGTCATGGTGCCATCGGCCATCAGTTCCGCGCGGTTGCCGCCGACGGGATAAAACCCGTTGATCGACGCGACATAATGGAAAGGAGGCCGGTACTGGGGGTCGATCAACTCTACCACGTTGTCGGCGCGGCCCATGAAGTCTGCGGCGCGATTTCGGATTTCGGCGAAGATGCGTTTGTGACGCGTATTGGCGCGGTTGCCCAGGTCAATCTCTCCGAACAGGAAATAACTGGCGCTGCCGATGTAGGGCACGGCGTTCAGGATGACGAACCACGCAAGCCGGGCCGGCGGCGACAGGTCCTCGCGCAGCAGGATCCGGATGGTGAAGGTGAGCACGAGCAGCGCGTGCAGACCGAGAATGAGCATCATTCGGCGGGCTCCTTCACGTCGATGTCCAGGACGATGGGCAGGTGATCCGAGGCGCGGCGGGCCAGCGGCGACGCATGCACGTGGGATGACAGCGGCTGCACCGCACCCGACAGGACAAAGCGGTCAAGCGCAGCGCGGGGACGGGCCGCGTGAAAGCTGGGGCCGGGCGCGATCACCCGGGCGGCTGCGCCGAAGATCCCGCTGTCGGCCTTCCATTCGTTGAAATCCCCGGCGATGACCACCGGGTGCGGTTTGTCGCGGATATGATCCGCCAGCATGCGCATCTGCTTGCGCCGCATGCCCGGGCTCAGCCCCAAGTGCACGCCGATGACCTCGATCGCGGGGCGCTGCAACAGCGCCGACACCGCGCCGCGCGGCTCGAACGTGGGAATGTCGATGCGGGCGGCATGGGTGACCATGTGGCCGGGCTTGCAGAAAATGGCATTGCCGTGCCAGCCATGGCTTTCGGGGCGGATCGCGACATCGACGGGCGCCAGTGCCAGCGTCTTGGCCAGATCGTTCAGCGGCAGGACGCCTGCCTTGGCTCCCAGCCGTTTGTCGGCTTCCTGCAGGACAACGACATCGGCGTCGATCTCGGCCAGCACGTCGATGATGCGGCCCGCATCGCGGCGCCAATCAAGACCCACGGCCTTTCGGATGTTGTAGCTGGTGATCCGCACTTAGCCGCCGGTCATCTCTGAAAAAAACTCCGTTCCTCGCCCGTCCCGCCGCCGCGCCCTGACGGGCGATGGCCTTGGGGCTCGTGTCAGGATAACCGTGAAACCCAACACGCTTACAAGGGTATTTCCGCCCGGCAATCAGTGCCCTGGCTTTAACACCGGGTCTGGACCAACCGACATCACGCGGTTTTTTTCGGGCGCGGTCGTGGCGGGGGGCTGTGGCATCTCCTTGATCAGGACATTCTGATAGGCGTAGGGGATTTCGATCCCGGCGGCATCGAACCGCTTTTTCACCGCTTCGAGCACGTCATTCTTCACCCCCGCCGCGACGCCCGAATCCGCACACCAGACGCGCAGGCTGAAATCCACGCTCGACGCGTTGAGTGTGGTGACGGGGCATCCGACGACCTCCTCGATCGCGGGCAGTCCCGCCGCCACCTCGAGGATCAGCGCCCGCGCCTCGTCGATATCTGCATCATAGCTGATCGAGATCGGGACAAGCGCCATGGTCCGCGCCTCACGTGCTGACAGGTTGACCATGGTGGTGCTGGAAATCGAGGCGTTCGAAATGATGACCCGGCGATTGTCATAGGTTTTCAAGATCGTATAGCCCAGCGACACGTCCTCCACGATGCCGGTTTCCACGCCGGTGGGCGCGTTGATCTGCAATTTGTCGCCCAGCCGGAAGGGCCGATAGAAGATCAGGCTGAAGCCCGCGACGAAGTTCGACAGGGTCGATTGCGCGGCCAGGCCAAAGACCACCGACGCGACCGACACGCTGGCCAGAAGGGCCGTGGCCAGACGGTCGAGCGCCGGGATCATGTGGGCATACAGCATCAGGATCAGGATCCAGACAAAGGCGCTGGCCACCTTCGACAGGAACGTGATCGACATGCGGTCGAGCCGATTGTCGCGGTCGCGTTCGACGACCAGGCGGATTGTCCGCTTGAGCAGATGCGACAGGATCACCCCCGCCAGCACAAAGAGCCCGAGGATGATCAGCGCGCCAGACCACTTGTCCGGGTGCAGATGAGTTGCCCAGGCCTCCACGGTTTTCCAGGTCATCAGGGATCTCCTTGTGCTGTCATCGCCTTGCGCCGAAAGCCCTTTGCTTTGGCGACAGGGAAGTTCCAACCTCATGTTTATGGCGGGATTTTCGATGAGGCAAAGGCGTTTGGCGAACCTGTCACAAATGTAAATCTCCGGACAATCCCACTGCAAAGCGATGCACCAGATATGCAGCAACGATCATCATCAGACCAAGAGGCTGACCATGCTGCACCCTTTGTTGAAACACCTGGCCCAAATGATCGGTGGGGCGCTTTTCGGCCCGCTTGAAAGCTTGCGCACCGTACCGGTGCCGGTTGCGGTCGGTCGGCGCGACCCGTTCTTGGAAGGTCGCGCCGCGCGCCTGCCCATTCGAAATCACTGAAAGGAACGTCCCATGAAACATCCCCTCTTTTGCCTTGTCACGGTTGCCGCGCTTTCGGCACCTGCGCTGGTTGCGGCACAGCCCTTGGATTGCCCCCAACCGGCCCCCGTCTTCGCCGAAGCGGATGCCAATACATTCGATCTGGCGAAGCTGGCGCAGACGGTCGGCACCACCGATCTTGGCGGCGACTCCCTGCACGCGGTGGCAGAGCAGATCCGCGCCGATTATCCCGATGCGTCGGACGCCGACGTCGCCGATATCATGATCACGGCCTTCTGTACCTACCTCAACACCGATGCGCCCGCCGACCACCGGAGCGAGGCGAACGTGAACGCCTTTGAGCAGCAGGCCTATATCGCGGTCTTCGGGGGCCCCCCGCCCGAAAGCTATCCGCGCCAGGGCTGGCTGTACGGCAACTAGACATCGGCACGCCCTCAACCACGGCCCGTCACCCCAGGTGGCGGGTTTTTCCTTTCCTGTGAACGGCTTGGCAAATCTGTCGTGCTTGTAAGGTTTCCGAAAAGATGGCGCAGGACAGCGGCCCTAGATGTTGCTCAAAACCAAACGATACCGCACGGAAGGGACGTACCGACATGACCGCCACCGAAACGAATGCACTGGTCCTGCAAGGCGGCGGGGCGCTTGGCGCCTATCAGGCCGGGGCGTTCACGGCGCTTGACGAGGCCGGGTTTTCCTTTGACTGGATCGCGGGCATTTCCATCGGCGCGATCAATGCGGCGCTCATCTGCGGCAATCCTTCGGGAAAGCGCGTTGCCGCGCTGGAAACCTTCTGGAACCGGATTACGGCCAACCTGCCGATGTCGGCCCCGTTCTGGACCCCGGCCGGACGCCGCGCGTTTTCCGAACTCGCCGCCGCCGAGGTGACGATGGCCGGGGCGCCGGGGTTCTTCACGCCCCGGCTGCCCACCGCGCTCTGGCCCTTCGGTCCCGCGCCCGCGCTCAGCATCTATGACACCGCCCCGCTCGAGGCGACGCTGAACGAGCTGGTCGATTTCGAGTTTCTGAATACCGTCGGCCCGCGTCTTTGTGTCGGGGCCACCAATGTCGAAACCGGCAACTTTGTCTATTTCGACAGCCGCGCCACGCGGATCGACGCGCGGCATATCATGGCCAGCGGGGCGCTGCCCCCGGGATTTCCGCCGGTCGAGATCGACGGGCGCCATTACTGGGACGGCGGGCTCGTGTCGAACACGCCGCTGCAATACGTGATGGAAGAGGCGACGGGCGACGATCCGCTCTGCGTCTTCCAGGTCGATCTTTTCAATGCGCGCGGCGGTCTGCCGTCGGATGTGATCGAGGTGCAGCAGCGCCAGAAGGACATCCAGTATTCGAGCCGGACCCGCCTGACCACGGACCGCTATCGCCAGCTGCACGCGCTGCAGGCGGCGGCCGAGCGTCTTGCGGCCAAGCTGCCCGAAGCGCTGAAGGACGATCCCGATCTGGCGCTGCTGCGCCGCGCCGGGCCGTCCTGCCCGGTCACGCTGGTCCACCTCATTCATCGCAAGCAGGGGTTCGAAGGCAGCGGCAAGGACTATGAATTCTCGCGCCAGTCGATGTCCGATCACTGGGCCGCGGGCCGCGGGGACGTTACCCGGACGCTCTCTCACAAAACCTGGAAATCCCGCCGCGTGGGGGCCGACGGCCTGCGCGTCTTCGATCTGGGAACCCCAAAAGACCAAGGAGCCACAAAATGAACGCCTCTGACCTTGTCGCAAACGCCTTTGCGATGCCTGTCACCAGCCCGTCTTATCCGAAAGGGCCCTACAAGTTCGTCAACCGCGAATTCCTGACGATCACCTACCGCACCGACATGGAGGCGCTGCGCCGCGTCGTGCCCGAACCGCTTGAGATCCCCGAGCCGCTGGTGAAATACGAATTCATCCGCATGCCCGACAGCACCGGGTTCGGCGACTACACCGAAAGCGGCCAGGTGATCCCGGTCACGCTGGATGGTGTCGCGGGCGGCTACGTGCATTCCATGTTCCTCAACGACGATGCGCCCATCGCCGGCGGCCGCGAAATCTGGGGCTTTCCCAAGAAGCTCGCCGATCCGGCGTTGCGGGTCGAAAAGGACACGCTGGTCGGCACGCTCGACGTGGGGTCCGTCCGGGTGGCGACGGGCACCATGGGCTACAAGCATCGCGAGCTGGACCATGACACGGTGCTCACGGGCTTTGCCGCGCCGAACTTCATGCTCAAGGTCATTCCGCATGTCGATTGCACGCCGCGGATCTGCGAGCTGGTGCGCTACTACACCGTCGATGTGACTCTGAAGGGCGCATGGGAAGGCCCGGCCGGGCTTGAACTGCACCAGCACGCGCTGGCCCCGGTGGCCGATCTGCCGGTGCGCGAGGTCCTCTCCGCCGTCCACCTGATGACCGACCTGACGCTTGGTCTGGGCGAGGTCGTCCACGACTACCTGCAACCGAAAGGATAACGGATCATGTCTGTATCAAGCCCCTCTCCCGCGATGCCCGAGGCCTCCCGCCACAGCCTGCCGACCCGGCTGGTCCATGCCGGACTGGCCGTGGCGGTGGTGATCCAGCTTGTCGTCAGCCTGGTCATGAAACCGGCCGAGGACGGGCATGCCGGGAACCTCTGGTACGAGATCCACGAATACGGTGGCCTTGCTGCCTTTGCGCTGATCGTGCTGTTCTGGCTGGTGCTGACGGCGCGCAAGCGCGGCACGCCCGCGGGCCTGTTGTTCCCATGGTTTTCGGGCGCGCGGCGTGCGGCGCTCTGGTCCGACATCAAACGCCATGCCGCGACGCTGCGCCAGCTGCGCCTGCCGCCGCACGATGATGCCAGCCCCCTGGCCAGCGCCGTGCATGGCCTGGGCATCCTGCTGATCACCGCGATGGCTGGCACTGGCACGGTCTTTTACTTTTTCGGGGGCGGCGACGCGCATACCGGCGGTCTGCCAGGCGTGATGCTTCAGATCCACGAAGCTTTGGCGAACCTCGCCTGGGCCTACCTCATCGGCCACGCGAGCCTTGCCGTCCTCCAGCACCTCTTCACCGATTTCAACCTGCGCGAGATGTGGTCGCTCCGCACCGCGCCACAGAAGGAAACCAGGAAATGAACCTCAAAGACAAAGTCTGCATCATCACCGGCGCCGCCAGCGGCATCGGCCACGGTATCGCCAAACGCTATGTCGCCGACGGGGCCAAGGTCGTCATAGCCGACCTGAAACTGGATGCGGCGCAAAAGGCCGCGGACGAGTTGACCGCGCAGGGCCCGGGTGAGGCGATGGCTGTCGAAATGAATGTCACCGACGAAAAGCAGGTGAACGACGGCGTCGCCGCCGTCATCGAAAAATGGGGCCAGATCGACGTGCTGGTGTCCAACGCCGGGGTGCAGATCGTTCACCCGCTCGAGGATTTCCCCTTCGATGAGTGGAAGAAACTGCTGTCGATCCACCTGGATGGCGCGTTCCTCACCTCGAAGGCGGTGATGCCTCACATGCAAAAGGCCGGATCGGGGTCGATCATTTTCATGGGCTCGGTGCATTCGAAGGAAGCCAGCCCCCTCAAGTCCGCCTACGTGACTGCCAAGCACGGGCTCTTGGGACTTGCCCGCGTGATCTCGAAGGAAGGGGCCAAGCACGGCATCCGCGCCAACGTGATCTGCCCGGGTTTCGTCAAGACGCCGCTGGTGGAAAAGCAGATTCCCGAACAGGCGCGCGACCTCGGCATCTCGGAAGAGGAGGTCGTGAACAAGATCATGCTGGGCGAAACGGTCGATCAGGAATTCACCACGATCGAGGACGTGGCCGAAGTGGCCCATGTCTTTGCTGCCTTCCCCACGAACGCGCTGACCGGTCAGTCGCTGGTGGTCAGCCACGGCTGGTACATGAACTGACGCTGCCAGGAAAAGGACGCAGACCATGGCACATCCCACACTTCACGACCGCCTCGATGCCCTGGGTCGCAAGATCCACGGCGCAGAACAGCGACTGCGGGATCAGGCGCATCTCTATGACGACCACGCGCACCTTTCCGCGAAAGAGCTGAAAGAGCGTTACGCGGATCTGCAGGCCCGCCTCGATGACGAGGAGGCCGATGCCGAAGCGCACGGCCACCACGTGTCGAACCTCGAACGCTCCGTGCATCAGTGGCTTGAAAGCTACGACACGACGCACGTCGCCTCCAAATGAACACCAAAAAAGGACTGAAAAGGAGACCACCATGTCCGAACTGATCGTCATCGGGTACGACACACCCGAAAAAGCCGAAGAAGCCCGCGACGAGTTGATGACCATGACGCGGGAATACCTTGTCGATGTTGCCGACGCCGTCGTCGCCGTGGCCGATGACAAGGGCAACGTCAAGCTTAACCAGATGGTCAACATGTGGAGCGCCGGTGCCGCCGGCGGGGCCTTCTGGGGGCTGCTGATCGGTATGATCTTCTTCAACCCGCTGCTGGGGGTTGCGGTTGGCGCCGGGGCCGGTGCGCTGTCGGGTGCGCTGACCGATTACGGGATCAACGACGACTTCATGAAAGAGGTGGGCAGCGTCCTGCAGCCGGGCCAGGCGGCGCTCTTCATGATGATGCGCACGAATGCGTCGGACAAGGTGATCGAACGGCTGGGCGAACATGGCGGCCGTGTGCTGCGCACGAACCTCGACACCGATGCCGAAAACCACCTGCGCCGCGCCTTTGACGAGGCACACAAGGCCGAGGTCGGTGCAACCGCGCCGGAAAACGCATGACCGTCGTTCTGATCCAGCCGCTGCTGGCGCTGATCGCGGGGGTGGTGATCCTGATCGCCCCGAGGATCCTCAACTACGTCGTCGCCGCTTACCTGATCCTTTTCGGATTGGCCGGGCTTTTTCCCCATCTTTTTGGCGCCTGAGCGCCCTTCCAAACCGGTTGCGGACCCCATCACAGGGGTCCGTCCCGTACCAACAGGTTCCGCCATGAAATATCTTAAGCCAATTCTTCTTGTCGTCGCCCTTGCCGCCATTGGTGGCGGTCTGTGGATCTGGTGGCAGCACGAACGCATCCACCCCTCGACCGACGATGCCTATCTCAAGGCCAACGTCCTGACCATCGCGCCGCAGGTCGGTGGCGCGATTGACACTGTCGCGGTGTCGGAAAACCAGCATGTGAAGGCGGGCGATCTGCTGTTCCAGATCGACACCGCGGATCTGGAGGCGCAGGTCAAGGCGGCGCAGGCCAGCTATGACGCCGCCGTCCAGCAAAGCAGCGCGGCGATCACCGATCTGTCGTCGGTGTCGGGCCAGGTCGACAGCGCCCGCGCCGCCCTGACCGATGCACAGGATGCCTATGACCGCACCGAAAAGCTGTTCAAGCTGGGCGATGTCGCGCAGGCCGCGCTGGATCAGGCGACGGCGGCGCGCGACCAGGCGAAGGCCGCGCTCGACACCGCGCAGGCGGCGCTGGCGGCGGCGCGCGAACGGGCAGGAACACCCGGCGACGACAATGCCGCCGTCCGCGCGGCCGAGGCGCAGCTGACCCTCGCGCAGATCAACCTTGCCCGGGCCAGGGTGACGGCCCCGGTATCGGGATGGATCGCGAACCTGGATCTGCGGCCGGGCACGCTGGTCGCGCCCGACATGCCGCTTTTCTCGCTGGTCGAGGATGGCGATTGGTGGATCGACGCGAATTTCAAGGAAACCGACCTTGCCCGCCTGCGCCCGGGCCAGCCGGTGACGGTCGCGGTCGACATGTATCCCGGCCTCACCCTTGATGGCACGGTGCAAAGCCTTGGCGCGGGGTCGGGCGCGGTGTTTTCGCTAATGCCGCCGCAGAACGCCAGCGGCAACTGGGTCAAGGTCACGCAACGCTTTCCCGTGCGGGTCAGCCTCGGCTCCCGTCCCGACGATCCGGCGATGCAGCTGCGCGTCGGCGCCAGCACCACCGTGACGGTAGACACCTCCGCTCTGGATGCTGCGAAATGACCGATACCACAGCCACAGGCGACACCGCCCGGGCGGTGCGCTGGACCATCGTGCTCGCGGTGGTGCTGACCGCGGTGCTCGAGGTGCTGGACAGCACAATCGTCAACGTGGCGCTGCCGCAGATCCAGGCGGCCTTTGGCATCACCAACGACCAGACGGTCTGGATCCTGACCAGCTACATCGTCGCCTCGGTCGTGGTCATGCCGCTGACCGGGTTCTTTGTCCGCATGATCGGGCGGCGGCGGTTGATCATCTCGGCCATCGTCGGCTTCGCCAGCTTTTCGGCCCTTTGCGGGCTGTCGTGGAGCGTCGAGATCATGGTGGCCTGCCGCCTGGGCCAGGGCATTTTCGGCGCCTTCCTGATCCCCTTGTCGCAATCCATCCTGTTCGACAGCTTCCCGAAAGAGAAACGCGGCCAGGCCATGGCGTTCTTCGGTCTGGGCGTCGTGGTGGCGCCGGTGCTGGGCCCGACGCTGGGCGCGTTACTGACCGAGTATTTCTCGTGGCGGGCGGTCTTCTACGTCAATCTGCCCATCGCGGCCTTTGCCCTGACCATGATGTCGGGCGAGCTCAAGTCCGAAGACACCCACCGGATCGAGGTGGACTGGGTCGGGCTGGCCCTGATGATCGGGGCCATCGGCGCCCTGCAACTGATGCTGGACCTGGGCGAAAGCCGCGACTGGTTCGCATCAAAACTGATCCAGGTCACCGCCATAACCATGGTTGCCTGTGCCGTGACCTTTGTCCTGCGCGGGCGGGGCAAGGCCGACAACATCATCGACTTTTCGCTGTTCCGCGATCGCAGCTTTGCCGGGGCCAACGTCGCGATCCTGGGTTTCGGCGTGGCGATGTTCGGCTCTATCGCGATCCTGCCGCTGTTCGTGCAAGGGCTGCTGGGCTACCCGGTGCTGGATGCGGGGTTTTTGTTCATCCCGCGCGGCATCGCGGCGGGATTCTCCATGGTGCTGACCGGGGCGGTGCTGGTCACCCGCTTCGATCCGCGCAAGCTGCTGGTGCTGGGATTGGTTCTGACGGGCACGGGCAACATCCTGCTGGGGCAACTCAACCTCGATGCGGGCTTCTGGAACCTGGCCTGGCCCGGCGTCGTGTCCGGGCTGGGCATGGGGCTTTTCTTCGTGCCGATGTCGACGCTGGCGTTCCAGAACATCGGGCCGGAGCGGCAGGATGAAGCGTCTGGCATCTACGGCGTGACCCGCTCGCTCGGCTCCTCGGTGGGGATCGCGCTGGTGGGCTGGCAGGTGGCGAGCCGGATGCAGTTCCACTATGCGACGCTGGCCTCGGGCATCACGCCCTTCGATGCGGCGGCACGGGCCTGGCTTGCGCCGCTTGGCCTTGATCCCACCTCGCCCGAGGGGGCGGCGCAGATTGCCAGTCAGATTCAGCAGCAGGCCAGCCTGCTGGCGTTTCAGGATGCGTTCTGGCTGACCGGGGTCGCGGCGTTCCTGATGCTGCCGGTGGTGTTGGTCCTGCAACGGCCCAAGGGCCAGCAGGCCGCCCCGGCCATGGCGCACTGAGACGGGCGCCCCACGCGGGCACCCTGTCTACCAGGGCGCGGAAGCCAGCCTAGGGGAGACGCCTGGAGCCACTGGCCCATGTCATGTCCGGCCGTCCTGCTGTCGCGCGCCGGGCCGCCCTGGTCTGCGTACCTGCAGAACGCCTGTCGGCAGCACGGTACGACCCCGGGTCCGGCATCCGTAAATGCCGATCGCGGCCCCGATGAGCAGAGCGATGACATGCCCCAGGTCGGCGAGCGGCTCTGGCGCCACGGCATATTTCGCGGCCACAAGGGCGAGGATCGCCGCCAGCCCGACCCATCGGAGCCGCCCCGTGGCGACCAACACCCCGATCAGGCCGAAGCCGCCCATGGACATGCCGACATCGGTGACGCCTGCCAAGCTGTCCAGGACGGGGACAAGCGCCACGGTGGCGAGCAGTATCAGCGTCGCCGAAAGGTCGATCCCGAAGAACAGCGCGGCAGCGCGCCACGTGCCCCACCGCCATTCCGCCGCCCCGATCACAGTCGCCGCGAACACAAGCTGACGCAAAAGCATCGGCAGGTCATGCGACAGGAAAATGGCGGTCAGGAACCGCGACGGATCACCGCCGCCGATGGCATCGACGCCGATGCCCCGCGCGGCCAGCACCAAAGGGTCGATCTGCCCGGAAAACGTCCCGGCAAGGGCATTGGCCCCCAGCATGATCCCAAGAAAGACCAGCGTGAACCGGAGCTGACCGAGGCCGGTCGCGACGGTCCGCGCGGCCTGGGAATCAAGGTGCGACATGAACCGCAAAGCTCCCCAAAAGGACGAAAAGCGCCATTACCAGCAGCAGCAAAAAGACCTCGGCCGGGCCGTCGTCGTCGGGCAGCCGCTCTTTCAGGTCGATCCGCTTGCGCACATGCCGCATTCGCAGCCAGGCGATCAGTACGACCGCGCCCCCGGCGGCAAACAGCAGGTAGGTCGACCAGAGCGGTACAGCCCGCGCACCCAGACGCGCGGCGGCAAGGCCGAAGCCGACGATGGCGACCGCGGTGCGCACCCAGGCCAGGAACGTCCGCTCGTTGGCGGAATGGGTTTGGAAATTGACGATCATCCGTGGCTCCCTCCTACTTCATCAGGCCGCGCAGCCCGCCCGAGACGAGCACGTTGACCTCGTAAAGGATGCGCGGCGCGGCAAGCCCGCCCGGGCAGGCGAGGTAATTTGGCGACCAGACCGGATCGAACTTTTCCTTGTAGGCGCGCAGCCCCTCGAACCGGTAGAAATGTTCGCCATGCTCGTAGATGAACCCGCCGATCCGGTTCCAGAGCGGCGCCAGCTCTCGGTTCTGGACACCCGCAAAAGGGGCGGCGCCCAGCGACATCCAGTGATAGCCTTGTGCCGCCCCCCACAGCATCATCTCGGCAAAAAGCGCGTCCATGGCGAAATTCGGCGCGTCGTGAAGGTAGCGCATGAGATCCAGCGACAGTTCGTGCCGGTCCGCGCCTTGAAAGAGATTGGCAAAGGCGACGATGCGGCCATCGGGATCGCGCAGCACGGCCATGTCGAAATTGCGCATGTAGTCTTCGGTAAAGGCACCGAGCGAAAAGCCCTTTTCCTCGCCCTGCTTGCGCGCCAGCCACGCGTCCGAGATCTGCCGCAACTCCGGCAGGATCGCCATGGCTTCGGCCCGCGGAACCACCGCAAAGACAAAGCCGTCGCGCACGGCGCGGTTGCGCGCCTGCCGCAGGTCCTTGCGCTTTGAGCCGTCGAGCGTGAAGCCGCGCAGATCGACACGCGCGACCTCGCCGATCTTGAGGATAGAAAGGCCAAGATCGAGGTAGGTCGGCAGATAGGCCGACGTCACCGAATAGAACGCCACGCGCTTGCCCGCCCGGTAGGCCTTTTCCCGCAGTGACCAGATCAACGCCTGCCCGGCCGTCGCGTCGCCCACGGGATCGCCATTGGCGATGAGCGATTGACCGGTGTCGGCATAGGCGATGAACGCGGTTGCGTCCTCCGAGACCAGGAACAGCTTGTCGCCGGTCAGGGCGATGTTTGCCTCGGTATCGCGGCTTTGCGCCACAAGGCGCCTCACGACATCCGGAATGTCGCGGGATTCCCGCACCGGGGGGCGATGATTGATGAGCGAATTGACGATGACCGCCGCCAGAACGATGGCCATCACGAGGCTTGCCCGCAAAAACCGCGAGGCATCGCCCGCCCAGCTGAACTGCCACCAGAGCGCGTTGCGATACTCTACATGGTCATATGCGAAGAGCCCGACCCAGACGATTGCCGCTGCAAGCACGAAGAGGCTGAGGAGCCAGCGTCGGTCGAGCCGGAAGAGAGAGATGCCTTCCGCCCGGTAGAAGGCGGGGCGCAGAAGTCCAAGGGACAGAAGCGTTGCCGCCATCGACAGCGCTTCGGGCCAGTCCAGACCCTTGACCAGCGACGCGATGAACCCGACCCCGATCAGGACCATGGCAAAAAGCCAGGCGCGGTAAAGCTTGCGGTAAAGCCCCGCCGCCACGACGATCAGCAACGCCCCGGCCAGGCTTCCGGCAAGGTGCGACGCCTCGACCACGCCCAGCGGAAAGACGTCGCGCAGCACCTCGAGCCGCGTGCCTTCGCCCGGCAGGTTGCCCGACACCAGCAGGATGATCCCGGCCAGCATGGCCAGCGCCGCGGCCAGAACCGGCACCACGGGTTTCAGGGCCCGCCAGACGACGCTGGATGTGGCGCGAAGCCGCCCGCGATTGGCGAGCGCCGCGGCAATCGCCAGTCCGAACGCCGCGATGGCGAAGGGCAGGACGGTGTAGATCAGCCGATAGAGCAGGAGGGCCGCCAGAACGTCCGACCGTCCCGCTGCCCCGAACCCGGCGATGATCGTCGCTTCGAACGCGCCAAGGCCGCCGGGCGCGTGGCTGAGAATGCCGATCAGGACCGCCGCGATGAACACCGTCGCAAAGAAGGGAAAGTTCGGCACGAGGTCCGGCGGCATCAGCACATACAGCGTGAGCGCCGCGCCGGAAACATCGCAGATCCCCGCCAAAGTCAGGACAAGCGCCTTCGCGGCACCCGGCAGGTCAACGATGTGGTCGCCCGATTTCACGCGCCGCTGACCGGTGCCCAGCCAGAGCAGATAGCAGCCGTACCCGGCCAGCAGCAGTGACCCGACCGCAGTTTCGATGGCAGGCGCGACATTGATGACCGTGCTCAGCCCTGCGGGGTGCAGCGCCAGCAGAAGACCAAAACCAAGCACCAGTGCCGATACGAAGCCCGACCACGACACGGCCACGATGGCGGTGATCTTCACCAGGTCGAGTCCGAAGGCGGAATAGACCCGGTAGCGAACTGCCGTGCCTGTCAGATACGACACCCCCAACATGCCCGAGATCGCATAGCCCGCCGCGCCCGTGACCATCGGCACCTGCGCGGGCATGGTCTTCGGCGCGACCACGCGCACGGCCAGGAAATCATATGATGCGATGCCCGCAAAGCTCAGACCCATGCAGGCCAGCGCTGCCAAAAGGACCGTCGGTTTCGCGGCGGCCAGATCGGCCTTTACATCCTGCCAGTGCACATGGCTGGCCAGCTTGTGCAGCACAACCACCGCAATGACGCCGATGATCGCGGGGATCGCGATCTTGAAGGCCGGGTATTCGATCACGCGCAGAAACCGCGAGAGCCGGGTGGGGGACGGGGCGACAGGCATCAGGGCCTTCCTCGGAAAAAAGTAACTGTGTCGCCCCGAACGGGCGGAAAGTGGCCTTGCCCGGTTCAGGGTCGGACATGCCCGGCTGTGCGGTTCAACGCGCAGACCTTGCCGGTTTGGCCAGCATGACAAGCGACAGCCCGGTCGACAGGAAGTTGAGCCCCAGCATCAGGCCCAGCGTCCAGCTTGCCGTCCAGGGCCAGCCAAACAGGATCACCAGGCCTGCTGCAAAGGAACACAGCCCGCTGAACACCAGCCACCCCCAATTCGACACATGCGCGCTGCTGCGCAGGCCAAAGAGAATGGACAACAGCCCTTCCATCAGGAACGACAGCATCATCAGAACGGTCAGCGCTGCGATCCCCGCGAGCGGGAAAAGGACCAGCGCCACACCCATGACGAACAACAGTCCGAAGGCCGCGAAGCCGTAGCGCCATTCCGGCACCGGCCGAATCGCCCAGGAAAACCACAGACCGACCGCCCCCCAGAGCGTCAGCATCCACGCCACCAGCAATTCCGCCCCGAAGGTCGCGATGGTTGGCAGAAGAATCGCAAGCGCGCCAAGCAGCGCGAGGATGATGCCCACCAACCTCAGGTGCTTGACGCCCGCGCCATCGATGCCCGGGCGCACCGTCGCGTTCAGTTTCGTCAGATAACTCTGCATTGGTTCTGCTCCCATGATCCCGGTTGGTTCGACCGGGCAGGCCACACATGTATTTGCGTGTCGTCGCCCGAAACTCGCGCGAACCTTACTTCGATGCAAAGAACGCTGTTTCGCTGGCACAGCGCGGTCGATTCCCGTTTACTGACCGCAAGAAGAGGGACGCCGATGAAAATCCTGCTTGCCGAGGACGACACCAAGATCGCCGACTACATCGTAGCCGGCCTGTCCGAGCATGGCCACAACGTTGATCATGTCGCCGATGGCCGCGATGCGCTGAGCTATTGCCTGTACAACGACTGCGACCTGGCGATCCTTGACCGGATGTTGCCGGGGATGGACGGGCTCTCTGTCCTCAAGGCGCTCAGGGCATCGAAGAAATCCCTGCCGGTGCTGTTCCTGACCGCGCTGGGGCAGGTCGATGACCGCGTCGAAGGGCTGGCCGCGGGCAGTGACGACTACCTGACGAAACCCTTCCACTTTTCCGAACTGATGGCCCGGATCGAGGCCATCGTGCGGCGCAAGACGGAAACCCGCAGCGAACCTGTCCTGACCGTGCACGACCTGACGCTGGATCTGCTGTCGCGCACCGCGACCCGGCAGGGCAGCGTGATCGAACTGCACAACAAGGAATTCAACATCCTTGAAATCCTGATGCGCAACGCTGGCCGGGTCGTGACCCGGACGCTGCTTCTGGAACGGGTGTGGAATTTCAACTTCGAACCCAACACCACCGTGGTCGAAACGCACATGAGCCGATTGCGCGCCAAGATCGACAAGCCCTTTGACACGCCCCTGATCCACACGATCCGCAACACAGGGTATTCGATGCATGGACCGCGGTGACGTCCTTTCGGGGGCCGCATTCTCGGCCGTGCTGCGATCCGCGATGGCCTTTGTCGTCGTGCTTGTCCTGTTCGGCTGGGCGGCGCTGGTCTACGTCGAAAAGAGCCTGATCGCCGAACTGGGTGACGACGTGCAGCAACGCTGGAACATCATCGCCGCCGAACACGAGGGCGAGGACAGCGATCATGTCACCAATGCGATCGCGGTCGCGTCGCGCGCAGCCACCGGCGGGCGTCACGCCTCCGCGTTGTTCGGGGCGGCGGATGATTTCGTCGTCGGCAACGTCCTCACCCGTCCGGACGGGTTGGGTCTGCAGGTCGGTCCGCTGGATCATGCCGCCGCCGCCCCCGACGACATCACCCGCGAATATGTCTATTTCTCCGGCCCGCTGGACGACAGCACGCTGGTCGTGGGAATGCGGCTGGACCTGCTTTATCACACACAGATCCTTGTCTTCCGCACCCTGACGCTCAGCGGGTTCCTGATCGTGCTGACGATGCTGTCGATGGGATATTACCTCAGTTACAAGAGCCTGCGCCGATTGAAGGACATCGAAACCGCCCTGTCGAAGACCAGCGACGGGGACACCGATGTGCGGATTTCCGAAAACGGCGGCACGACGCAGATCGACCGGATCGCGCGGCAGATGAACCTGCATCTTGACCGCCTGTCGCGGATGATCGCCACCACGCGCAACACCGCCGCCGCCGCCGCCCACGACCTGAAATCGCCGCTTGGCCGCGCCTATCTGTCGCTGGGCACCGCGATGGAGCGGGTGGAGGCCGGGCAGGACCCCACCGACGCGCTGACCGACACGCAGGACGAGCTCGAGAACATGCGCGTCATCTTTGACTCCTACCTGCAACTGTCGCGGATCGCCGCAGCGGGCGATGACCACCTGAACGCCCGCGTCGACCTGCAGGAAGTGACCGCGGAACTGGTCGATACCTTCGCCCTGATCGCCGAGGATGCGGGACAGCGCCTGTCGTTCGAGGTCGAGGAGGGGCGGGATTTCCGCGTCATGGGCGACGCGCAGATGCTGCAGCAACTGGTGGTCAACCTGCTGCAGAACGCCGTCACCCATGGGGACGATGGCAATCATATCGCGGTCACGCTCAACCGTGCGGGCGCTGAGGTCCGGTTCACCGTGGCCGACACCGGCCCCGGCATTCCCGACGACGCGAAGGCGCGTGTGTTCGAACCGTTCCACCGGCTCGACCCCAGCCGGACAAAGCCGGGCAGCGGTCTGGGGCTGGCGCTGGTGCAGGCGATTGCCGAGAAACATCAGGGCCGCATCACGCTGCGCGACAACGAGCCGGGTCTGATCGTGGAACTGTCGCTGCCCGCCGCGGCGGGCGCGCCGTTCAGCCGGCCTCGCCCCCGGAGCGCAGCGTCCTGACAAGGCTCGTCACCAGGAAGATCAGCGCCGCGACGCAGACGATGGAGGGGCCGGCGGGGGTGTCGAGGACGTAAGCCGCCCGCAGCCCCACCGCCGCCGACGCGCCGCCGATGAGTGCGGCGATCATCGCCATGCCTTCGGGCGTACGCGACAGGGGCCGCGCGGCGGCCGCCGGGATGATCAGCATCGCCGCGATCAGCAGCGCGCCCACGACCTTGATCGCCACCGCGACGGTGATGGCCAGGGCAAGGGTCAGAACCAGCTGTTCGCGCTTGGGATTGATGCCGCTGGCATAGGCCAGCTCCTCGTTCAGTGTCGCTGTCAGCAGCCCGGACCAGCGCCAGCCGATCAGCGCCACGACCAGCGCCGCACCCGCCCAGATCACCGCCAGATCGCCGCGTGACACCGCCAGAATGTCACCAAAGAGATAGGCCATGAGGTCGATCCGGATACCCGACAGGAACGACACAGCGACAAGGCCGAAGGCCAGCGCCGAATGTGCCAGCACACCCAGCAGCGTGTCCATTGCGTAGCCCCGACCGCTCAGCGCCGACACGGTCAGCGCCATGGCCAGCGCCACGGCGACGGCGCCGGTGAAGATCGACACCTGCAGCGCCAGCGCAAGCGCCACGCCCAGGATCGCGGCATGGGCCGTGGCATCGCCGAAATAGGCCATGCGCCGCCAGACCACGAAACTGCCCAGCGGTGCCGCCGCGCAGGCCACGCCGATGCCGGCCAGCGTGGCGCGTGTCATGAAATCGTCCAGCATCACTCGGCCGCCTCTGTCTTGTGCGGGTGGTGGCCGCCCCCATGATCGCAATTGTGATCATGCGAATGGTCGTGGTCGTGCCGGTAGAGCGCGAGCGCGCCACCGGTGCCGGTGCCGAAGAGGGCTTGGTATTCCGGCGCCGACGACACGTGTTCGGGCGTGCCGTGGCAGCAGACATGGCCGTTGAGGCAGATGACGCGGTCCGACGCCGCCATGACCACGTGCAGCTCGTGGCTGATCATCAGCACCGCACAGCCGGTGTCGCGGCGCACCTCGTCGATCAGCCGGTAGAACGCGGCCGAGCCGGGCTGGTCCAGCCCCGCCGTCGGTTCGTCCAGCAGCAGCAGAGCGGGCTTCGCCACCAGCGCGCGGGCCAGCAGGACCCGCTGCAACTGCCCACCGGACAGCTGCGACATCTGCCGGTCGGCCAGGTCCGGCACGCCCGCGCGGGCCAGCGCCGCGGTCTTGTCCGACCGCGACGCCCCGCCCGGCAGCGACAGGAACCGCGCCACGGTGATTGGCAGCGTCGGGTCGACGTGCAGGCGCTGCGGCACATAGCCGAGCACCAGACCGGGCGCTGTGATAATCCGGCCCGCTGCGGCAGGCGTCGCGCCGACGATGCTGCGCAAGAGCGTTGTCTTGCCCGATCCGTTGGGGCCGACGATGGTCACGACCTCGCCCGGCTCCACGCTCAGGCTGACGTCCTGCAGGACCTCGGTCGCGCCGTAGCGCACGTTCAGGCGGTCGACAGTCAGAAGGCTCATGCGCCGGGGGCCTTTGCACAGGCCGGGCAGATGCCAAGCGCCTCGACCACGGTACGTTCGATCCGGAACCCCGTGGCCCGGGCGGCATCGCCCAGCGTGCCGCGAGCGGGGGCGGAATGCGCCTCGGCCACTGCGTCGCATTTTCGGCAGATCAGGAAGGCCGGGGAATGGCTGGCCCCTGGATGCGCGCAGGCGACAAAGGCGTTGAGCCGCTCGATCTTGTGCACGAATCCATGCTCGACGAGGAAATCCAGCGCGCGATAGGCCACCGGCGGCTGCGCGCCGAAGCCTGCGTCGCGCAGCCGGTCCAGCAGTTCGTAAGCCCCCATGGCGCGGTGTTCGCGCAGAAGGATTTCCAGCGCCGCACGCCGCACCGGGGTAAAGCGCAGGCCAGCGGCGGCGCAATGCGATTCGGCCCCGGATATGGCGGCGTCGACGCACTGGCCGTGGTCATGCGCGTCGAACCCGACCGGTGCGGGCTTGGTCTTTCCCGCCTCCGGCTTGCCCTGATAAGCGCCACTTGTCATGTTATCTCATTTCCTGTATCGCGCTAGTAATGTTATACAATCACCTTGGGGCCAAAATGTCCAGACACCTGCTTTCCCTGTCCGCCGCCGCGTCGCTTCTGGCCGGAACCGCCATGGCCGAGGTACCGCGCGTCGCGGTCGATGTCGCGCCGGTGCATGCGCTGGTGGCGCGCGTGATGGACGGCGTGGGAGAGCCGTCGCTGATCGTCCAGCAGGGCGCATCGCCGCATGAATACCGCCTGCGGCCGTCCGAGGCGCAGGCACTGCAGGACGCCGATCTGGTGTTCTGGGTGGGCGAGGGTCTGACGCCATGGATGGAGGCGTCCATCGAAACGCTCGCGGATGATGCCGAGGTCACCGAACTGCTCGAGGTGGATGGCACGGTCCTGCTTGAATTCCGCGAAGGCGCGCTCTTCGAGGCGCATGCCCACGGCGATGAGGACCACGCCGACGGGGACGACCACGATCACGAGGATCATGCCGACGGGGACGATCACGAACCTGAGGATCATGCCGACGAACACGGGCATGACCACGATCACGGCGCGTATGATCCGCATGCCTGGCTGTCGCCGGATAACGCCGCGACCTGGCTGAACGTGATCGCCGCCCAACTCTCCGCCGCCGACCCCGAGAATGCGGGCGCCTATTTCACCAACGCCGCCGCGGCGCGCGCGGACATCGCCACCCTGTCGTCCGAGGTGAGCGGCATCCTCGACCCCGTCCGCGACGGCCGCTTCGTCGTTTTCCACGACGCCTATCAGTATTTCGAGACGGCCTTCGACTTTCCCGCCTCGGGCGCGATCTCGGTCTCGGATGCCTCTGACCCCAGCCCCGCGCGCATCGCGGAAATCCAGGGTCGCATCGCAGATGAAAACATCCAGTGCGTGCTGTCGGAACCCCAGTTCAACCACGGGCTCGTCGCCACCGTCATGGACGGTGCGGATGCAAAAACCTCGGTGCTCGATCCGCTCGGCTCCGACCTCGAACCGGGGCCGGACCTCTATCCGCTGCTCCTGCGCAACCTCGCATCCTCGCTGGCCGACTGCCTGTCGTGATCCCAAGTGCGGGGCACGATTCAACATCGGACCCTGCACGAAGACCGGGTGGAGGCGGTGAGAGACTTCGGGTCAGGCCGCTGCCAGCGACTTCTTGGGGTCGAAGAACGGGCGCTCCACCACCGTTGCCCGTGCCGGACCGGAGGGCAGAACCACCTCAAGCTGCAATCCGACATGGGCGTGTTCCACCGCCACCATTGCCAGCGCGATATTCCGCTCCAGCCGCGGTGAATAGACCGCAGAGGTCACCTTGCCCACTTCGGTACCGTCGCGATTGATCTGCCAAAAGGTCGTGTTCGGGCCTTTCAGCGGCGCCGCGTCGATGATCAGGCCGACCTGCATGCGGGCAACGCCCTTGTCGCGGATGCGCCTCAGCGCGGCCTTGCCGATGAACTCGGCCTCCATATCCAGATTGCACAGCCGGTCCAGACCCAGTTCGAACGGGTTGGTGTGGATGTCGGCATCCGCGTGATAGGACAGCATCCCGCCTTCGATCCGCCGGATCGACGAGGTGTGCCCGGGCTTGAGGCCGAATTCCAGGCCCGCCGCCATGATGCGTTCCCACAGCGCATCGCCCTTGCCGCCGTCACGCAGGTACAGCTCATAGCCGAGTTCCGAAGACCAGCCGGTGCGCGACACGATCAGCGGGATACCGTCGAGGTCGAGCTCGCGCAGCCAGTAGTATTTCAGGTCCATGATCTCTTCGCCAAAGAGCGCCTTCATGACCTCCCCCGACTTCGGTCCCTGCAATTGCAACGGCGAAACATCCGGTTCGCAGATCTGGACATCAAGGCCGGAATGCACGGCCACGCCCTGCGCCCAAAGCAGGATATCGCTGTCGGCAAGCGAGATCCAGAAGTGGTTTTCGGCCAGCCGCAGCAGGATCGGGTCGTTCAGGATGCCGCCCTGCGCGTTGGTGATCAGGATGTACTTGCACTGGCCCACGGCCATCTTGGACAGATCACGCGGCGTCAGCATCTGGACGAATTTCGCGGCATCCGGGCCGGTGATCTCGACCTGACGTTCCACCGCCACGTCACACAGGATCGCGTCGTTCACGAGGGTCCAGAAGTTCTGTTCCGGATCGCCGAAGTCGCGCGGGATATACATGTGGTTGTACACGGAAAACCCTTTGGCCCCCCACCGCACGGTGGCGTCGAAATAGGGAGATTTCCGGATCTGCGTGCCAAAGCCGAACTCGTCTGCGTGCATGTCTTGCGCCTTTGCATGTCCCCGGGCGGGCGGCCCGGACGACGGTGGATGATGGCGCTTATCTAGGCGACAATGCCGGATCGGTGCGGTCCAAAAAACAGGCAGAACATGGACCGTTCGGGCTGAAATTCGGGCCGCTCTCAGACCGTTCGGTCGCGCGGCACGGACCCGGCCAGTTTGGCGATGTTCGGACGCGCCGCCTTGACCACCCTGGTCGTGATGTAGGTCATGTAGCGATCGACGGACAGGTCGGCCTCCAGCATGTCCTGCATCAGCGCCTGGAACGCCGTCAGGGTCGGGCAGACCACTTTCATCACGTAGTCCATGCCGCCCCCGGTGGCGACGCAATCGACGATCTCGTCCTGCCCGATGATCCATGCATCAAAACGTTCGAAATCCGTCCTGCGATGGCGCGTCAGAGAGACGGTCACGATCACCTGGGTGAAATCGCAAAGCCGTTCCAGCGCGATCTCCGCGCTGTAGCCGCGGATGAACCCGCCCGCCTTCAGCCGGTCGAACCGCGCCCAGCAGGGCGTCGGGGAAATGTTCACGATTTCGGACAGCCTGGCCTTGCTCAGCTGTCCGTGTCGCTGAATGGCGCTCAGTATCCGGATATCCGTGGCATCAAGGCCGAGCTTCTTCACAGGCGCTTAACTTTCAATTCGTGGATACCGATAGGGGGTCATATTCAAGTGCATCAGCGATCCTATCAGGTCATGGATGCAACAGACTATGCAGATCACGACATATCCTGAGATCAGAGCGGCGCAACGACGCGCGTGCCTTCACAACGGCGCCCTTTATTGCTGAAACAGCCGCACCGTGAAATCAGCCCACAGCGTGTTGCGCGCCTCGGGCATTGTGATCCGGACCATCGCGGGCAGGTCTGCCTTGTTCTGCCAGATCGGAACCCACCCGGGCGAGTCATCCGACGGATCGAAGTATTCGAATTCGGACACTCCGCCAATGACAATATCTTGCTCAAGCGTCGCGATCGCCGCGCCATCGTCATCGAGCGTGGTCACGGACAGCAACAGCGCTTCGCTTTCGCTTGTGACCGTGATGCGAAGCGCCCCGGCGTCGGGGGCAAATCCCTTTGCCGCAAGGGTTGTGAACTCAAGCCGCTGCGGCGCGCCGTCGAAGGTCACCGGAAAGGACGCGAGCCGGTTGGGGGGCACCGCCTGCGCAAGCCAGCGCCTGAGCCGCGCTTTGGAAATGGGGTTTGCGTTGCTTTCCGGCACGGCCGTGGCGCGGTCGTGCGTGCGGATCGTCACGCCGAGCGCACCTGCCAGCCCGGCCGAGATCATTGCCAGCAAGGCCAGGGACACCAGCAGTTCAAAGAGCGACAGACCCGCGCTGGACCTCATGGCAAGACCCGCCATTCCTGCAGCCGCGCCAGTGTCTGCCCGCGCTCGGAGTGGACGGTTATGGTGACTTCGACGATCGGCACATCGACATCTGGCAAAGTGACCGGCGTAACATCCCGATGGAGGGTCCAATCGCCTTGAGCTTCGCTGTAGGCCCCCTCCTCAAGCGGCACATCGAGGCCCAAGAGCGCGAGATGGGAAAGCGCGAGATCCTGCGCCTCCAGCCGCGCGTCGATGTTCTGCGCTCGGGTCAGAAGATCGGTCTGCCGCGGCAGCAGCACCGCCAGCACCATCGACATGATCGCAAAGGCAATCAGCACCTCGAAGAGCGAATACCCGGCGCGCCGGCTCATGGTCCGGTCTCTGCGATCCGGGCGGTGATCGGTTCGATCAGCAGCCTTCGCGACAGGCCGCCCTGGGTCAGGCAGATCGGCCCGGTGGCGCGGGCTGTGCCATCGGGAAAGAACAGCGCTTCCGACCCTTCGTCGGTTTGACAGCCCGGCACAGGCAGAGCGACGGGCCGGTCCAGCCGCACCGCGCGGTCGCGCGCGAGTGCGGCGTCATTCTTCAGCGTTGCCAGTTGCCGCTCCAGCAAGAGCGCCGGTGACGGCGGGCGCAGCGCCGTTGTCGCGATGGCGAGGATCGCGGCGAGGATCGCCAGCGAGATCAGCACATCGAACAGAGTGAAACCCGCGTCCGGGCCCCTGTCAGAACGCGACATCATTCAGCGACAGGATGGCCGAGATCGTGGACAGGATCACCCCCCCCACACCCAGTCCGATGGCCAGGGTCATCAGCGGCGTGATCAACTTGATCGCCTGATCCAGCGTGCGGGCGGTGCGCGTCGACATCTCGGCCACAAGCCGGTCCAGCACCGGGGCCATGTCGTCGGCCTCTTCGGCGGCTTCCAGCATGGCGGCGGCCATCGGGTCGATCAGAGGGCTGTTCGACAGCGATGCCGAGAGCGGCGCGCCGGCCGTGATCTCGGTCTGGGTGCGGGTCAGCAATGCGCGATAGGCGGGATGACCCGCGGTGTCGCGGGCCACGGAAAGCGCCCGGGGCAGGGGGGCGCCGCTGCTCAGCATCAGCGCCAGGGTCCGACACAGGGCCAGCGTTTCGGACTGGCGCAGGTAGGGTCCGAAGACCGGGATACGCAGAACCACCGGCGCCGCGGCCCCAGACAGCGCAGGCCAGGCGAGGCGGAGGACCATGACAAGGGCAAACACGCCGCCCAAAACAAGCGGCCAATTGTGCAGAAGCACGTCGCGCAAGGCGGTCATGCTGCGCAGTATCCAGGGCGGTTCCGACGCGGCCGAGGCAAAGACCGGCATCAGCGTCGGTGCGAGATAGAACACCAGCAGCCCCAGGACCAGAACCGACATCACGACCAGGATCATCGGATAGACCAGCGCGGATCGCAGCTCGCGCTTGCGCGCGGTTTCTGCTTCCAGCGTGTCGGCGATGCGGGCTGCCACGTCGGGAAGTCGGTTCGAGGCCTCGCCGATCTCGATCATCGTGACCAAGCGGTCCGGGATCCGCCCATCGGTGTCGTGCAGGGCCTGGGCCAGGCTTTGACCGTCGCTGACCGCGTCAGACACTTGCCCGAGCATCTGCCTCAGCGCCGCGTCGCGGGTGCTGCCAAGGCAAAAGCGCAGGGCGCGGGGCAGGGGAAAGCCGACGGACAAGAGCGACGCAAAGTTGCGAAAAAAGAGCGTGAGCGCCTGCGGATTGATTGCCGCCTTGCCCGACAGGGATATTTCGCGTTGCCACCAGCGCAGTGCCTGCCCCCCGGCATTGAGCGACACCGGGGTAAGCCCGCGCGCCGACAGCTGGTCAAGCGCGGCCAGATCGTTCTGCGCCTGCACCTCGCCCGAGGTCAGGCTACCTGCGGAATCGTAGGCGCTGTAGGCATAGCGTGGCATTGGCAAAGCGGTCCCTTGGCTGGCCGCAGGGTGCCGTCCTGTCGCGCGCTAGTCAATGATCCGGTGTCCGGTCGACGGTGCCACGATGCCGCTTCTGACCAGCTTGTCGGCTCCGGTGATGCGACGGCGCAATTCGGCCGTGATCGATTTGCTTTCATGCCCGTCGCGGATGACTCGAGGCGTGATCAGGACCAGCAGTTCGGTCTTGCCGATCGTGTCCTTGCGGGACCGGAACAGCGTCCCGAGGCCCCTTACATCGCCAAGTCCCGGCACCTTGGCGTTGGTCTTGTTGCGACTTTCCTCGATCAGACCGCCAAGCGCGATGGTCTGCCCGTCCGTGACAACGACGTTGGTTTCAATCCGGCGGGTCGAGATGGTCGGGCTGTCGATGCCCGAGGTGGTGGTGTTCGAGACGCTGGATACTTCCTGCTCGATGTCGAGGATCACCTGACCAGAGCGCGAGACGCGCGGTTTGACGGTGAGAATGATGCCGGTATCCCGGAAGCTGATCGTGTTGACCACCGGTGCGGCGGGGTCGGTGGTGTCGCGCACCTGCTGCGTGGCAATGGGCACCTCGTCGCCGATCTGCAGCTTGGCCTCCTGATTGTCGAGCACCAGCAGCGATGGCGAACTGACGACATTCACATCCGTGACCGAGGCCAGCGCGTTCAGCGCGACCCCGGCATTGGTGCCTTGGAACAGAAAGCTCAGACCCGGAAAGGTCGAGGCCACGGCACCGTTGGCCGCGTCCGAAAAGGTGCCTTTGACATCACCGGATTCAAAGAACCAGCGCAGACCGAAATTCAGCTCGTCGTTCAGCGTCACCTCGGCGATGGTCGCCTCGAGAAGAACCTGCACGGGCACGGTGTCCAGCGTCTGGATCAACCGGGAAAAGCTTTCCTGTTCGCTGTCATTGCCCCAGACCACGATGGCGTTCTTGGTGTCATCCGCCACGACGCGCGGCTGGCCTTCGACGGGCGCGCCTTCTTCCTGGGCGACCTCTTCCAGCATCTGACCCAGAATCGGGGCGAGTTCTTCGGCGCTGCGATGTTGCAGGCTGTAAACTGCCGGCCGACGTTTCGCCCCGCCGGCGGTCTTGTCGAGATCGCGGATCCAGCGTTCGGCTTCGGGCAGGTATTTCCCGCGCGACGACACCACGATCACCGCCGACAGCCGTGCAGAGGGAATGAACGTCACGACGTTCTGCAGGGACCCGCCTTCGCCCGTCTCGAATATCAGATTGAGCTCTTGCACCACGGCTTCGGGCTCGGCGGCCTTGAGGCGGAACAGACCGACCGATTTGCCCTTAAGCACATCAACGTCGAACAGGTTCACGGCCTCAATGGCGGCGTTGATTTCCTCTCGGGTGCCGGAAATCAGGATGATGTTGCGCTTGGGGATGGGTTGCAGGCGAACCGTTTCGCCGACAATGGGCTCAAGAAGGCGCTGCATTTCAGCGGTGCCGATGTATTCCAGCGGCACGGCGACAACGCGGCTTCCGATCCCCTGCGGCGCGCCCCGGGTGATGCGCTGCGCGGCACCATCGCGCGGCACGATGGTGATCAGGTCACCGCTTGTCTGCAGGGCGGCGCCGTTGATTTCAAGCACGGTCTGGAAGGTTTCCAGAAGCGCGCGTTCGCTCAGAGGCCGGGTGGTTTGCAGCGTGACAGATCCCTCGACACCCGGTTTGATCGTGTAGTTCTTCTGCAGCGCGTCGCCCAGCACCGCCTTTGCCGCCACGGCGATCGGCACATCGACGAGGTTGAGGGTGAAATCGCCCTCGTCCGACACCCCGACCAGGTCGCCGGGATTGCCCGGGTCGGCCATGAAGTCATCTGTGCCCAGGGCCCGGCGCTCTGTGGTTGTGCCCGCCTGAAAGCGGCCCAGCAATCCGCCAAGGCCGCCCGCTGCGCCACCGGCCTTGTTGTCGGAATTGGCAAGAAGGGGTGCATCCCTTCGGTCGACCCGTTCTTCGCCGCATGCCGAAAGTAAAAGCGAGGCGGTCAGGAGCATCAAGAAGACCGTGCGGGTGGAAAGAAGCAGTTTCATCATTGATACATCTCGATGCGAATGGTTTCTGAGGCGCGGCTCAGGTCGAGCCAGTTCGGACCGATCCGGGAAATCGTCCAACCGGCCAGTTCAGTCCCTTGTGTAAGCCAGAGCGCTTCGCCCTCGGCGTTCTGAACCAGAGCACGGTTTTCGTCGGCAGCGCCCATAACCCCGAGAAGGCGCACCGCAGGGGGCGGTACGACGACAGGCTTGGGCGGGGTGGCAACCACGGGATCGGGCGGGTCCGCTTCCGGCGTGTCGTCGAGGACCAGCGGGCGTCGGTCCGGCGCAAAAAGCGGACGCTGCGTCACCGCGTCGTAGTAGACGTCAGGGCGCCGCGGGCGCGACGCGGCCCGAGACGGGGCCGCGCGTGTCGCCTGTGGCTGGGCCATTTCAAAACTGGGGAGCCCGGGCTGGCGTGTTGTCACGGTCAGCGCCCACCACCCTGCAAGACCCGCGCCTGCCAGAAGCAGGACGGTTCCGATCAGGGACAGCAGGCGCGACATCATTGCTGATCCTCCGCCTGGATCACGAACGGGGCCGCCAGATCGATCTGCGCAAAGACAAGAGGCTGCGCCAAGGCGCTGCCCGGTTTTGCCAGACGACGCAGCGTGGCGCGCTCGATCAGCAATGCGGGCGAATGATACTCGACCACTTTCAGAAAATCCGAGAGCTGGTCCAGGGCCGCTTCCAGTTCGATTCTGATCCCGACCGCGTCCGCGAGGCTCAGGTCGCGCTGGCGGGCCGGGGTGATCGCCCGCAGGCTGACGCCCTGATCGCGGGCCATGCGCGAGATTTCGGACTGGATCATTGCGGTCGCCGTGCCGGTGCGTTCCGCTTCCCACAAGACATCAAGCTGGCCATCGATATCGTACCGATCACGCTCGGCTCGCAGGGTCGCGATGCTGCTTTTCAGCTTCTGGGTCTCGGCTATGGCGTCGGCCCGGGCGTCAAGCTGCGCCTGGCGCCAACCCTGAAGAGGCTGCACCGCGGCCAGCCATATCAGCGTTGCGAACAGGCCTAGAAGGGCCAGTGACAACAGCGCATCCAGAAGGCGTGACCGCGCCATCAACTGCCCTCCAGATCGACGGTGATTTCAAAACGCTCGCCGTCGGCAGGGGTCTTCGACACCGGTCCGGACAGACGCGGATTGCGAAACACCGGCCGCTTTCCCAACGCCAGAACCAGATCGGCCGCCGAACCATCGATCTGTCCGTTGATCGTCGTCCGTTTCGGTGAATAGGTGACGGTCTCGATCCAGACCTCGTCCGGAAGCGCCACGGTCAGATCGCGCAGCGTGTCGATCAGGGCGGCGCGACGCAGCAGCGTGTCGAGAAACGCCGCGCGTTCGCTGTCGCGGCTGCGCAGGGTTTCGACCTCTTGCCGCAGGGCCAGCGCCTCGGCCCGCAGCGCGACCAGATCGTCTTGAAGGACGCGGCTTTGGTCCCGCGCGACCCAACCGGGGTAGAGCCAGCCTGCCAGCACGGCGGCGACCGCCACGGCGGCAAGCAGGCCGTTCACCCAGCGCAGCTTGCGTCCGCCGGGGGCAATCGTGGCCGAGAAATCCGCGATCGGACGTGGTTGCCCGTCCACATGGACCCGGCGCAGGCGCATGCCATGCGCGGACAGGTTGCGCTGCCATTCGGCCACGTCGCTGCGCTTGGCCACCCATTGCGGCACGACTAGGGTATCCCCCTGCACCTTCGGTGTGCCCAGCTGCGAATAGACGTCGCCGGGTGAAAAAGGGGTGCGGTGCCGCAAATCGAGTTCGGCCAGCGTCTCGAGCTTGGACCGTGCCGTGACCGGGGCGGTGACCTGTCGTTCGAGAAAGAGCGTCGGCGGAACCTGCAGGTCGATCACGCGGCGCGCGGGGTTCTTTGCGTCCGGTCCGGCAGGCTTGGTCAGCATATCGGCGGGCACGGAACGGCGGGTCCTGTCACCTTGTGCAACCCGCATACGGCGCGCCATCGGTTGGCCCAGAAACATCGCGCGCAACCAGTCAGGTGCCAGCACGGCAAACCGTGCGGCTAAGGCCGCGCCCATTCGTGAAGGTGACCGCCGTGTCATCTGTCCTGCTCGTTACCCGGATTGTTTTCCGGCTTTTTTTACAACTTAAGACAATTTAACGTTGTTGAATAGAAGTTTCTGACCCGGACCCAGCTCCGGAGGCGGGGTTGCAAAGCGATGAACAGTGCCGGTTTTCTCGAACGGCTCAGTGCGGCCGATCTGTTGACGCGTGCCGCCGCACGCCGGGCCGAACTGGCCAGCGCGCAGACCGGCACGCCGATCGAACGGACGTTGCTGGAGTTCGGCTTGATCGGCGAGGATCAGCTTTACGGTGAGTTGGCAGGGTTTCTCGGCCTGCCCTTCGTGTCGGATGGGGATGCCGACCCGACGCTGATGCGGTCTCTCTCGCTGACACCGGATTTCCTTGCCCGGGCGGAGGTTGTGCCTGTGCGCGAAAGCAACGATGGGCTGTTGCTCGCCACATCCAATCCGCGCGGAGCGGAAACCGTGCGCTCGATCGGCTACCACCTCAAAAGCCCGGTCGAAATGGCGATTGCCGCGCCGTCGACCATCAAGGCCTTGCTGGCGCTGGCCGCGCCCGAAAAGGCGGTATCAGATGACAGCATATCGGATGGCGATATCGAGCGTCTGAACCAGCTCGCCAATGACGGTCCGGTGATCAAGCTGGTCAATGACCTGATCGCCCAGGCCGCCACCGAGGGGGCGTCCGACATCCACATCGAGGCCGGAGAACGGGACGCTCAGGTGCGGTTCCGGATCGACGGGGTCTTGCAGGTTCGGCGCGCGGTGCCGTTGGCGATGCGGGCCGCGACCGTGTCGCGGTTGAAGGTGATGGCCAACCTCAACATCTCGGAAAAGCGGCGGCCCCAAGACGGGCGCGCGCAGCTGTCGGTGCGTGGCAGGGCCATCGATATCCGCCTGTCCACGCTTCCGACGCAGTTCGGCGAAAGCATCGTGCTGCGCCTTCTGGATCGGACGCGCCTGGCGCTGGATTGGGATGCCTTGGGATTTGATCGCGACCATGCCGCGTCGATCGAGCAACTGGTTCACCAGCCTAATGGCATCTTTCTTGTCGCGGGTCCGACCGGGTCCGGAAAGACCACGACGCTTTACACCGCGCTTGACGGATTGAACACGCCGGAGCGCAAGATCGTCACGGTCGAGGACCCCATCGAGTTTTCGCTGCCCGGCATCAACCAGGTGCAGGTCGAACCGGGCATCGACATGGGTTTTGCCCAGGCATTGCGCGCCATCCTGCGGCAGGACCCGGATGTGATCATGGTGGGTGAGATCCGAGACGCCGAAACCGCCGAAATCGCGGTGCGCGCGGCCCTGGTCGGGCGCATGGTGCTGTCGACGGTGCACACCAACGATTCCGTGTCCGCCGTGCCGCGGCTGCTGGATCTGGGCGTGCCCCCGTATCTGCTGGCGGCGACGCTGCGCGGTGTGCTGTCGCAACGGTTGGTGCGCCGGGTCTGCAAGGCCTGTTCCGGCACGGGCTGCGACACCTGTGGCGGGTCGGGCTACGCCGGGCGCCGGGTGCTGTCCGAGTTATTGAGCGTCAGTGCGCCGCTGTCACAGGCGATCTCGGATGCGGCGGATATGAACACATTGCGGCAGGTCGCGGCGGCAAGCGGCTTTCAGGGAATGCAGGATCACGGTCAGCGTTTGATCGAACGTGGCGAGATCGTCGAAGCCGATGTCTTGCGGGCAATCGGATCGCTTGCTCTGTAACTTGGAGGTGGCTCCGTCGCAAAGTTTCACTCTTGCCACGGATGGCCAACTCGGCGGCCGATCAGACCGAAAGGCTGGTGTAGATCTCGAACGGGCATCCGCTGCCGAGTTGGCCCCTCCTGATCATATGTGCCGTTTCGATCCCGTCCAGAGTTGCTCTTGCCGATCCGAGTGACTTGAACCCCAGCATCGGCGTGATCCGTCTTTTCACCCCGCGATGGTCCTGCCCCACGGTATTGTTCAGATACTTTGATCGACTGACCCTGATCCTGCGGTCCGACCCAACTCTCCGGAGCGCATCGTTCATCCCGCCAGACCCGCAGTGTTCGCGCCGCTTTTGTCGATCGCGCAAGACCTCGGTAGGCCGTTCCTGTCCACCGCTCGATACAAAGAGCACCAGTCGCCACGCACCTTCAAATAGGTCTCATCAAGGCGCCAGGATGGTGTTGTCCGCGTCTTCCGCTGCTGCGCCTGGGCCGCCAGCGACAACGCATGTTTCACCACCCACCGGTTCGAAGAGGCATGATCAACCACGACGCCGCGCTCCGCCAGGATCTCCTCGTGGTCGCGATAGGAAACGGCTTACCGGACATAGAAGAAGACCGTCTACAGGATCACGTCTCTTGGAAACTGCGCCTCCTTGAACGACACCATCTGCGCGACCTCATCGACAAATCAAGAGGACTGATAGACCATCACGCCGAAGTTTGCGACAGAATCCGACCGGACGGTCTATTGCAGCCTTACAACGACAGGTCGGCGTCTTCCCCGGTTCCGCCGCGGGCTCCGTCCCGCCCCAGACTGGTGATGCCCGGCTGTCCCGCATCGCCCGGTTCCTGATAGAGATAGGCTCTGCCCCAGGGGTCGCTCAGGCCCGCCTCGTCATCGAGATACGGACCGGCCCATGAGCCGTCGCCCGGCGGCGCGGTCATGAGAACGCCCAGCCCTTCGGCCTCGGTCGGATAGCGGCCGGTGTCGATGTAGAACAGCTGCAAGGCATTGCCCAACTGGTCAATCTGAAGCTGCGCCGTTTCAGACTTTGCGCGTCCGAGGTATCCGATCAGCCGCGGCCCCGCGACGGCGGCAATCATGGCAATGATCGCCAGGACAATCAGAACCTCAAGGATCGTGACCCCGGCCTCGGGGTGATCCTTGTCAGTGCGCTTCATCATTACGGTGTCCCTGTCAGCCAGACGCACCAGGCAAAAAGACAAAGGAAAGGGCCGAATGCAAGCTTCGAATGAGCAATGCCCTTGCCGCCGGTGACAATGGCGTGAATGCCGAGGGACAGGAGACCGGACAGCGCCGCGCCCAGAACCACCAGGATCGTGTCGACCAGACCGCACCAAAGTCCGATCCCCGCCATCAGCTTGACGTCGCCCATCCCGAGGCCGGTCTTTCCCCGCGTCCGCTCGTATCCCCAGGCGACCGCCGAAAAGAGCAGCGGCCAGACAAGCCCGCCGACAAGATGGGGCAGGACGCCAAGGGCCGGCCGTGTGGTCAGCCAGATAAGGCCCGACACGACCAGCAGGGCAGAGGACAGATCGGGGATTTCGAACCGCCGGGTATCGATCCAGCTGGCCCACACCAGCAGGACAAGCAGGATAAGTGCCCAGACCCCGGCGCCCGGCGCGATGACGGCCATGGCGCCCCCGTAGACAGCGAGATGGATCAGCAGCAAAACAAGGGGCGACAAGGTTTGCATCGGGCGCAAGAAGGCTTCAGTTTGGCGTGATGGCGGGAAAAAATCGGACAAGACAGGGCTTTGCGCTGATTGTGGTGCTGTCCACACTCAGCATCATCGCCCTGTTGGTTGCAAGCAGCACAACGCGGCTTCTGTCCCGCATGACGCAGATCAGCACCGAAGAGCGGATTGCTCAGACGGCGCAGGAAGGCGCGGCGCTGGTGCGTCTGGCGCTTGGAGTTTATGGCGAGCGGGAGGGGCAAGCCAGCATCGAGACACGCCTGACAGTGCCCTGGTTGGGCGGCGAGGCGGTCCTGCGACTGCAGGATGTCGGCGGGCTTGTGGACCTCAACACCGCCGGTGTCGAACTCATGGAAGCGCTTGCCGCCGCGATGGACATTCCGCCCGAGGCTCTGCAGCGCTACCGCGATTGGCGTCGGACGCCACATAGGTTGCAAAGTGTGCGTGATTTCGGACGGGTTGCCGGTCTGGATTGGCATGTATCCCAGGCGCTCACCGGGATCGCGACGGTGCATTCGGGCCGTTTTGGCGTCGCCCCGGACGTCGCCCCGGACAGGTTGCTGGACCTTTTGGGTGGAGAGATTCGCGAGGAGTGGCGGAGCGCGCCTTCGGGTGCGATCTACGAGGTCCGGATTGATTCGGCCGGGCAGTCGCGGCTGCTGGGAATTGTCGCGCTTGGCAGCGGATCATCTCAGGGGAGAGTTCTGGAGCTGCGCTGATGACCGGAAAATCCGGATTCCGACAGCTCTGAATCAGCTCCGTTCTGCGCGGTCTTTAATGGAAAACGGCGGCCTCTGTTCATCGGTCGAGAAAGTTCACGAATTTGTCATTGCGACTTGAGGTGAGTTGGTTAACGATGTCCTCAAAAGACGATAACCGGTTACGGGGGACATGTTATGATTGCATTGAAGCGCGCTTGCTGCGCGGCCATTTTTTTGTACCTTTCGCAAATTCTGCTTTTCAATCAAGCCCTTGCCGATACGCCGACACCGATGCGTGCCGCGGTCGGGCACTCCCTCAAACTGGATCCGACAGACGGGCTTGAGCTTCCCGTCGGCGGTGCGCTGACGCCTTCCTGGGAATGGGTTTCGCGGCCCGCAGGCAGCGTGGCGGACTTTTCGGATGCCGCTTTGCTGCGTCCAAGCGTGACGCCCGATATCGGCGGCACCTACGTTGCGCGCATCACCATGCTGGCCCAGGATGGTGGCGCCGCGGCCACGGCGCTTCTGACATTCGGCACCGGAAATCTCCCACCAGTTGCGCAGGCGGTGATTCGCGATGTGCCGGACGGGACCTCTCCGGTCACGCTGGATGGCGCGGACAGCTATGACGTCGATGGCGATTCGCTGAGCTACATGTGGTCGGTCGAGACCGCGCCTGCGGGCAGTGCCGCGGCGATTATCGGGACCGGGCCGATGGCGGCCGTGTCACTCGATCTCGAGGGGGAATACCGCGTCGCTCTCAGGGTTCAGGACGCGCAGGGCGTGACGTCCGAGCCCGATGTCCTCGACCTGACCTTCCTGCCGAATTCCGGCAGCACCGATGTCTATCGCCTGAACTATGACAGCGTGCAGACCGCCGATGCCGCGGTGGCCGACACATTCGATCTGGGCGAGCGTCTGACCGCCCCCGGCGATCACACCCGCATCGACGGCTTCGTGCTGGATGACGGCGCGGGCGCGCTGGCCGACACGCTGAGCGTGACGCTTGGCGGGAACCTGTATACCGCCAGCGACGCGGGCGGGCTGCTGGCTATGGTCGATGCGCTGGAGCTGGACACCGATCCCCTGACCAATGCGCGGATGTCGCCCGATGCGGGCCGCACCGACCTGACGCTGATCTTCGGGCAGACCGGCGGTTCGGCCACACTGACGGACGTGATCGGGACGCTTCTGACCCGCGCCGATCTGGAAGCGCGCGGCGTCGATTTCTACGAAGGCGTGGGCGGCCGCGTGGTGGCGCCGGTGGCTTCGGCGCGGTTCGATCAGCTGGGTGCGGCGCTCGGAGAGACGCTGTCGGTCGAACCCTATGCCTCGACGGATGTGGATGGCGAGGTGCTGGTTGGCGCGCTTGGCGTTCTTGTCGCGCCCGCGGGTGCGGCACCGCAGCTGAGCACCGATATCGACGGTCTGTCGAGCTTTACCGCGGATACGGCGGGCGATTACCTGCTGGCGCTGAATGTCGACGATGGCCGCTTTACCGATCAGGATCATCTGCTGGTCGTGGCAGGTGGCGGAAACCTGCGCCCCGTGGCCCGGATCGCGCCGGCCACAACGTCCGCGGTGGGCGCGCGGCTGATCGTCGATGGCAGCCAGAGCTACGACATCGATGGCGATCTTCTGTCCTATGACTGGAGCCTGCTCTCGGCGCCGGAAGGCGCGTCGGCGGTGCTGGAGGCCGAGCGCACCGGATTTGTGGCCTTCACCCCGGATGTCGCGGGTGACTATGTAGTGCAGCTGTTGGTGGCCGATGCGGATGTGGCGGGCGTGCCCGCCACGACGTTGATCCGCGTGGCGCCGCCGCGCCCGGTGGCCGAGGCGGGCCGGGACCGTCTGGTCGGCGATCTGGGTCAGCTGTCGCTGGATGGCACGCTGAGTGTCGGCAGCGGCGGGGTGCAATACGCCTGGTCGTCGCTGGGTCTGATGGGCGACGGATCGTCCGTGGCCTTGACCGGTGCCGACACCGCGATGCCGGATGTCAGCCTGTCGATCCGCGAAGGCCGCTTCCGCGATGTGATCCGCTTTGCGCCGGTCTATCACTTCAAGCGCGCCGACACAGGCGGCTATTGCCAGTTCGACACGCGCCTGCCCGGCGACCTCGCCGCCAGCGCCTCGGAGCCGGTGCAGATCACGCTGCACAGCCGCGGCCGCCAGGACGGCATGCAGGGCGACCTGCTGGTCTGGGAGATCGAGAACAAGCAGGAATACACCCGTGACGTCACGCTGATCGACAGCGACGGCGTGGAACATGGCACCTGGACGGTGCCGGGCCGGGTGTCGGTGCATGTGACCTCGGCCGAGATCGGCAAGAAGGCCGATATGGGCGCCTATGTTGCGGGCACCCTGCAGGCGGAAGACCGCGCCAAGACCAACCCCTTCAACCGCAACAATCCGGTCTGCACCGGCCCCGGCTCGGGCGTGGTGCAGCTGATCGTCGCCGATGGCGCGGGCGCCTCGGTGGCCGATACGGTGTTTGTCGGCAACACCAACCTGCGGCCCGTTGTGGACGGTGGCGCGCGCTTCGAACTGATCTCGGGCGAGACCGTCGACCTGACCGCGTCCCTCTATGCCTACGATGCCAATGGCGATGCGCTGAGCTTTGGCTGGTCGCTGATCGCGCGGCCCGATGGCAGCGCCGCCGCTCTGGACGCCGCGGTCGTGCCGGGCGATGCGCTGACCTTTGCCCCCGACCGCGTCGGCACCTATCTGCTGCAGATCACCGCCACCGACGGCGAACTGATCGCCGAACCGGCGGTGATCGAGGTCGAGGTTCTCAACTCGCCCCCGACCGCCGCGATTACCGGCCCTGCCGAGACCTTTGTCGGCGACACCGCCACCCTGGACGGCACGACCTCTTCCGACATCGACGGCGACGTGCTCAGCTACGCCTGGACGCTGCTGAGCAGACCCGACGGATCGAGCGCCGTCCTGCTGGATGCCGATCAGCCGCTGGCCAGCCTGTCTCCGGACCGGCGGGGCGACTATGTGGTGCAGCTGATCGTGTCGGATTACGAATTCGACAGCGACCCGGTCACCTTCACGGTGACCGCCCCCAACCGCGCGCCCGTCGCAGCACTTGACGGGCCGGCGGATGTCGATGTCGGCACCGAGGTGACCTACTCCGCCGCAGGCTCCTCCGATCCCGACAATGATCCGCTGACCTTCAGCTATGCCATCACCGCGCAGCCCGCGGGCTCTGACCCGTTCCTCGCCGATCTTGGCGATGGCGAGGTCGGCTTTGTGGCCGATCAGCCGGGCGAGTACGAAATCATGGCCACCGTCGATGACGGTCTGCTGACCGACACCGCCAGCCTGACCGTGACCGCCGCGTCGCTGAACCAGCCGCCGGTGCTTGGTGATCTGCGCGATCGCTATGTGGTCGAGCTGGGTCTGGAACTGGCGCTGGACCTGACGGGAAGCGATCCCGATGACGACCCGATCTCGTTCTTTGCCACACCCCTCCCGCTGCCGCAGGGCATCGGGCTCGAAGCGACGAGCGGCGCGCTGCGGTTCCGCCCCGAGGCGGGCCAGTTGGGCAGCTACAGCTTTACCGTGGGCGTGTCCGACGGGACGCTGACCGACACCGCTGTTCTCAATATCGACGTGGTCGATGCCACGGCGGGCGACACCGGCGTCTTTGGCCGCGTGCTGGATGCCAAGACCCTTCAGCCCCTTGGCGACATGCCGGTGCGCCTGCGCGATGCGGCGCTGATGACCACCACCGACGCAAGCGGCGCCTTTGATTTTGGCAGCCTCAGCGCAGGCGGTGATCAGGTGATCATCGAACCATCGGCCAATGGCGGACCCGGCGGTTACCTGGGCACCCTGCGCACCATCACCGTCACCGAAAACCAGAACCGCGATCTTGATCCCGACTTTCTGCTGGTGCCGCT